>JBEDDQ010000202.1:0-4917 GCA_041176185.1 Armatimonadota bacterium
TTAGGTGACCGTCCCATCAGTGTTGGAAGCAAGTCCAAAGATGGTCAGCCTGGAAGCATGACGACTTCGGGTGATGGCCCGGAGCGGATGCCTGCGATGCGTTTAGGGAGCGGAACAGCCCCTACCATAACAGCGGCACCTACCGTTAGTCTAAATCGTCCGTTTACGATTGCATTTTGGTATTGGTCTGAGAATGGAGCTGGAATTCCGGTCTCCCAAATGGATGTTGGAAATAACCTCAAAGGTTGGGATTTTTACCTTGAAGGTGGTTCGCCTCTCCTTCATTTCATAAACAGCTGGCCGGTAAATGCCCTCCGCTTCCGTACGAGTATCAAGGCGCCAACTCGTAAGTGGGTTCACACGGTCATTACAAACAATGGCAGCGGTAAGCCCGATGGAATTGCTCTGTACATCGATGGTGTAAAGGTCCCGATTGCACCGGACCACAACACGTTGTCCAGTACTTTATCGGTTGACATCCCGATTCACTTTGGTGACCGTGGCAATGGGTCTACATTTTCGGGAATGGTGTCAGACCTCTGTGTTCGTGACAGCAGCTCATCGGAGGAAGATGTTTCGATCCTTCGGTCTACGGGATTGGCATTCATCACATCGATTGCCGTTAAACCGGATGCATCGAGTGATCTCAGGTTCTGTGTTGCCAGCGCATTGTCAAATGACTCCGTTGATGCCTTCCGTTTACGCCGCGACCTGATAGAGCAGCGACAGAAACTTGTAGCTTCGATTCCTACATCGATGGTCATGAAGGAGCGTCAGGTTACCAGAAAGACGTTCATTCTCGACCGTGGGCAATACGACAAGCCCACAACGGAAGTGAAGGCAGGTGTACCATCATTTGGCTCTTCTTCGAAAATGCCCCAGATAAAGTCACGCCTCGGCCTTGCACGGTGGCTGACATCAGGTGAACATCCCCTGACCAGTCGGGTGGCGGTCAATCGCTTGTGGCAAATCGCGTTTGGTACGGGAATTGTCCGTACATCAGAAAACTTTGGCGTCCAAGGAGAGTGGCCATCCCACCCAGAGTTGCTTGATTGGCTGGCATCCGAATATGTTAGCTCTGGCTGGAATACAAAGAGTCTTCTTCGGCTGTTGGTGACATCCGATGCCTACAAGCGGTCAGCTGCTCCGACAAAGGCGTTGAAGGACCGTGACCCGGAAAACATCTGGCATGCGTATGCCAGTCGGCCGCGGCTACAAGCGGAATTTGTAAGGGACTTGGCGTTGGCTTCATCGGGCTTGCTTGTAACCGATATTGGAGGGCCGAGCGTCAAAACGTATCAGCCGGCAGGACTATGGGAGGAGCTCTCGTTTAAGGGTGACTTTACCGCTCAATACTATGTACAAGATCATGGCGAGAAGCTATATCGCCGCTCGATGTACACATTTTGGAAACGGACCGTCCCTCCACCATCCCTCCAGACTTTCGATGCCCCTGAGCGTGAATTTTGTATTGTCCGCCGCCCTGCAACGAACACACCATTACAGGCGCTGGTTCTCCTGAATGACCCGACGTATACGGAAGCATCTCGAATATTGGCTGAACGTGTTCTTAGCTCAACGCGACGCGATACGGACCGGATGAACCAAGTGTTTCTTCGATTGCTGTCAAGGAGTGCATCACCATCGGAAAAACAGCGATTTATGGGGTTGCTTGACGCACAGCGAAAACATTTCAAAGCAGATGTAAAGGCAGCGAGTGATTTGCTTTCGGTTGGAGAACACCGGCGGATTACCGACAAGCCAGCACCAGAAGTTGCCGCTTGGACGGTTGTGATTTTGAGTGTAATGAACCTGGATGAAGCGATAACGCGACCTTAATCAATCATCGTATGAAACTTCCGAAAAAATCTTGATTTTCCTCAGACGATAGGTAGAATTGGGATTGGCACTCAAACCCCAAGACTGCCAAACATTCTTGGGTTGAAGTGAGAATGTAGTTAAAGGAGAGCACCAATATGACCCTACGTCCCCTTGGTGACAAGGTTGTCGTTAAGCCATCTGACGCGGAAGAGCGTTCTGCAGGTGGCATTTTCCTCCCGGATTCAGCAAAGTCCAAGCCACAGGAAGGCATTGTAATCGCAGTTGGCCAGGGCCGTGTCCTTGACAACGGCGAGCGGAATGCGTTGAACGTATCCGTTGGCGATGTTGTTATCTATTCAAAGTACGGTGGAACCGAGTTCAAGCTCGATGGCGACACCGTTATGATTCTTGATGAAGATCAGATTTACGCAGTAAAGGGTTAATCACACATGGCAGCAAAAGAGCTTTTATTTGACGAAGCAGCCCGTCGCGCCCTCGAGCGCGGTGCAAATGCCGTCGCAAACGCAGTCAAGGTCACGCTTGGCCCTCGAGGACGCAATGTCGTCATCGAAAAGAAGTGGGGCTCCCCTACGATCACCAAAGATGGCGTAACCGTTGCAAAGGAAGTCGAGCTTGAAGACAAGTTCGAGAACATGGGCGCACAGCTCGTTCGCGAAGTTGCATCCAAGACAAATGACATCGCTGGTGATGGAACGACAACAGCTACTGTTTTGGCACAGGCTATTGTCAACGAAGGCCTTCGCTACGTCGCAGCCGGTGGAGCACCACTGAGCGTAAAGCGCGGTATTGATAAGGCTGTTGCAGCGGCTGTTGAAGCACTTCGTGCGAATGCGATCGCTGTTTCGGATGCCGATATGGTTGCACAGGTCGCAGCTATTTCCGGTAACAACGACAAGGAAATCGGTCAGCTGATTGCCGATGCACTTGACAAAGTTGGCAAGGACGGCGTCATCACCGTTGAAGAATCCAAGGGTACTCAGACTACATTGGATGTCGTCGAAGGTATGCAGTTCGACAAGGGCTATATCTCGCCATACTTTGTGACCGATGCAGAGCGTATGGAAGCCGTTTTGGAGAACCCAGCCATTCTTCTCTACGAGAAGAAAATCAGTGCTGTTCAGGATTTGATTCCAGTTCTCGAGCAGGTTTCCCAGATGCGTCGCCCACTTTTGATCGTCTCTGAAGACATCGAAGGCGAAGCACTTGCAACCCTTGTGGTCAACAAGATTCGCGGAATCCTGAATGTTGTTGCAGTCAAGGCTCCTGGCTTTGGCGATCGCCGCAAGGCCATGATGGAAGATATCGCTATCCTCACCGGTGGCAAGTTCATCACCGAAGATCTCGGCATCAAGCTCGAGAACGTGGATGCAAGCATGCTTGGATCTGCAAAGAAGGTTGTCATCACAAAGGATGACACGACATTGGTTGAAGGAGCTGGCTCCAGCGCTGAAGTCAAGGGTCGCATTGACCTGATTCGTAAGCAGATCGATGCATCCGACTCTTCCTACGACAAGGAAAAGCTGCAGGAGCGCCTCGCAAAGCTCGCCGGTGGTGTTGCAGTTATCCAGGTTGGCGCTGCTACTGAAACCGAACTCAAGGAAAAGAAGCATCGCTACGAAGATGCTCTTTCTGCGACGCGTGCAGCTGTTGAAGAAGGCATTGTTGCCGGTGGTGGCGTTGCACTGATCAACATCCTCCCAGCGCTTGCTAATGTCGCTTGCGACAACAGTGACGAGCAGGTTGGCGTTACGATCGTCCGCCGTGCACTTGAGCAGCCTCTGCGTACCATCGCTGAGAATGCAGGCCTCGAAGGTTCCGTCGTGGTCAACAAGGTCAAGGATCTCCCAATCGGCCATGGCTACAACGCGATGACGGAAGAGTACGGTGACATGATTGCCTTTGGCGTCATCGACCCAGTCAAGGTAACACGCTTCGCACTTTCGAACGCAGCTTCCATCGCATCGATGATTCTGACCACAGAGTCCCTTGTTGCTGAGAAGCCAGAGAAGAAGGCCGCAGCTGGTGGTGATCATCATCACCATGATGAGTACTAGGCTTAATTCCGCCTGGTAACAGGTCTGCCGGTGGTGCCCTAGGCACCACCGGTTTTTTTTTATGTTTAACCGAACGGTCTTGTGGAAAATCGCTGCAATACCCGAGAATAAAGCCTATGCGATGGATACAACCACCAACAGTAAAGCCCGGTGACCCACCCCGACCCGGACTCGTCTCGTACCGAAGACTGAGCTGGGCTGACTTCGAGCCTCGAAATGTTAGTTCAGGCGCATCCGCGCAGACCAGTGCAGTCCTGCATGCAACCTACAAGTGGGGCTGGATGAGCCGTGGAAACCAGTTCACGGGTTTCATCTCCGATGTTCGTATTGGAGCTTGGTTTGATCCTGCAGGCTCGTGGCGGAAGCCCGATGTCCGTAGTGACAATGCATGGCTGCTTGAGCATGAGCAACGACACTTTGATCTCTGCGAGATTGGTGCTCGGATGCTTCGGGATCAAATCGTGGTGATTCGACAGGAGATACGCGGTAACAGTGATGCCGACATCAAAAATCAGATTCAGGCAATCATGAATCCACTTGTTTCATCGTTCATCGATGATGTAAAGCGCCAGCAGGAACGCTATGACAGCGAGTCTAATCACTCCCGAAACCGCCGTGCTCAGCAGGAGTGGAACACACGCATCCAACGTGACTTAGACCGGTTGGCACCTATCTCCGGAAGGTAATGCACAAAGCGTTGCCAGAACGACCTCTGGAGGACAATTCAGGCGTAACGGAAGCATTGTTTGACCAATACCACGGGACACAAAACCAGCAGTCGCATTGATGCGATACCACCCTTGAAGGATTGGAAAGTCACCCAGCCCTGGTGCGCGGTGCGGCGCAATGCCCGGAAGCAGGATTTGGCCTCCATGTGTATGACCTGACATCACCAATGCTCTGGAATTTCGAAAGAGATTGATCCCAACAGGGTTGTGAGACAGTGCAATCATTCCGGCATCCTTTGGGCGATTTACCTCCGCAGCATCAGGGTCAAACCGACCTCTCCAAGTATCATCGA
>JBEDDQ010000203.1:0-8338 GCA_041176185.1 Armatimonadota bacterium
ACCATCCTGAGTTTTCCATTGCCGGTACGCGTGTCCAGAACGACAACAACATCAGCTACTTCTTCGGCCCAATTTCGGCAACTGGAAAGACAGTTTCAGAGATCGGCATTCTGGTCAAGAAAGCGATTGTCGATGCTAAACAGCTGGTGAACCCAGTCGTTTCGGTTTCGGTGGCCGCTCGGGAACCGATGACGGTGAACGTCTACGGTGATGTCCGTAATGCTGGTAAGGTTGAGCTGCGGGATGGGATGCGCCTTCTCGATGTCCTAGCGCTCGCAGGTGGACTCCCGACGGACCGCTACGAGTTCTATAAACTTGTTGTGTACCGCACCGCAGGGCCGGTGACAGTTGATGTCAGTAAACTCTACACGGGTGACACTAAGCAAAATATTACGCTTGAGAGCGGCGACAACATCATCATTGATGAATCCGATCCCAGTGAAACCATGGTCCGGGTTGTTGGTGAGGTGCGTTCCCAGAGTAGTGTTGTTGTTCCGCGGGATGGCTCTATTCTCGCAGTGTTGAATGCTGCGGGCGGAGTGACTCCTGTCGCCGCTCTTTCTCAGGCAAGCGTTGTGCGAAATGGCCAAACAATAAAGGTCGACCTGCGCGGAATACTGGAAACGGGAATTGTGAAGGGGGACTTCAAGCTTAAGGCTGGGGATGTCCTGGTTATCCCGCAGAACAAAAAAGTCTTCCGCTCAAACGGGGCGACACAAAAGACGGGTGAAATCGTCTATCCGGATGACCGGTCGCTGACGTTGTTCGAAGCGCTTTCCATTGCAGGACTGCCAGCACAAAATGCAGATCTCAAGAATGTGCGGTTGACGCGAAAGCTCGCTGATGGCAAGGATGAAACGACAACGCATAATGTTGAAGTGATGCTCAAGGGTGACTTGACAAAGGATGTTGCGGTCAAGCCGGATGACAGCATTTTTGTTGAGCCGCGTCTGGGCAAGCGGCGCTTTAGCTTACAGGACGCACTCTGGGCTGTTACGACAGTGACCGGATTGCTGCGACTGTTCAGGTAGGGCGTGCTAGTTCAGGCAATCTCAATCCTTCGCAACCTGCTGTTCCGTTATTCCGGAGCCGCAGGTTGTGCTGTCCTGCTGCTGGTCCCATTTACCCTTGGCCTTTATGGCATCGATGAACCAAGCGCGGGGACGCTCTCAGAACCGTTGCGCATTATGATTGCGCTCATCCTAGCAGCCGTTATCGGTGGAAGCATTGTCCAGTACCCGATGGTTGGATTCTCCATTCTGGCGGCATTCCTCCCATTCCTCGGGCTAATACGGCGTGAGCTCATTCCTAGTATTGGCTATCAGTCCAACGAACCGCTGACGCTTATCGGAGCAGCCGTCGGGACGCTTCTCTTCATCCGTATCGCCAGTAACCGCTGGATCTCAACGAAAAACACCACCGTAAAGCTAGCAATCGGATTGCTTGCTGTGATGATTCTTCAGATCTTCAATCCAAATCAGGGTGGCATCCTCGTTGGCCTCGGTGGGGCGCTCTTCTACATCGGACCGCTTCTCTGGTTCTTTGTAGGCAGGCACCATGGTGGTAAGCAGACGTTGACCAACCTCTGTACAGTGCTTCTGGTCACATCCGTAATCGCGGCGATGATCGGTCTGCGTCAGCAGTTCGGTGAAATGTCCAATGTTGAGCGCTACTGGATGGTCGTCTCCAAGTACAAGCAATACCTCTCAAATGACGTCGTCCGGGTTTTTGGCGCATCCCTTTCTTTTGGTGAGTACGTCACCTTAATGTCGATGGGAGCGATGGTCGCATGGACTCGCTTCATCCAGCGGAAGTACCTCTACGCACTTCCATTTTTGTTCATTGCCGCTACCATCTTTCTGTCGTCATCCCGTGCTGGCGTGGTGATGCTCCTCGCTGGGTGCATCATTTCCTGGAGTTTTCTTGACAAGCGTGCATCAACCCGTATCCCCAGAATCGTTCTAGGGGTCGGTATTGGCATTGCAGGGCTGCTCCTCGGTCTGAATCAGACACGCTCACTCGTTCTCGACCGGAATGCAGCCATCTTTGTTGAACACCAGGTGGAAGGTCTGACAAACCCTCTTGGCTCTGAGCGCTCCACGGCGGCAAAGCATGCTGGTCTAGTTGAAATCGGCTTTACCAGCGGTATTCGTAACCCAATCGGACAAGGACTAGGCTCGACGACGATTGCTGGCCGACGCTTTAGTCAGGGTGGGACAGACAGCGAAGATGGAACCTTCTCGACAGAGCTGGACTTTACCAACATCATCGTGAGTACCGGTTTTGTTGGTGGCATCCTTTACATGGTCCTTATGGGGCGGATGTCGTGGGTAATCATCAAACTTTGGGACGTCACCCGTGCTTCTACATCCCTTGAGTGGATTGCAATCGCCGTCGTTACATTTGGAAACTGGCTTCAGGGAGGCTATTACGCTCCCAGTATTCTGATTTGGAGCTGCTTCGGAATTATGGATAAACTCCTGGAACAGGAAGATGTTGCCATCGTCCCCGGTAAGATTGTGAACCGGGTGATGTCCTTGCTTCCTGAAAAGTTCCGACCCCTTGGCCGGACAGGCTTATCCCACTAATGAAAATCGCGATTGTTTCCCGCTATGCCCGTAAAGGGGATGGCCAGGGTCGTGCGAACCGTGAGATAACCCTTGCAGCGCTCAGAGCCGGCCACAGCGTCGATTTATACGCAGACCAGGTAGATGCTGACATACTGGATGCAGGTGCATCCTGGATACATGTTCAGCCGAAAACCCGCTCAAATGACCTGGCTTACGGGCTGCAGTCCATTGCATCCGCAAATCGTGCGCTAAAGGCAAAGCGGACGGAGTACGATGTCATCCACGGCTATGGCTGGACGCTGGATGGCTCTCACCACATCAACACGGCACAGTTTGTACACACTGCATGGCTCCGTCACCCTATGCACCCAAGCCGGATGACATCCGGGCCGTATTCGCTCTACCAGCGTTTATACACAACGCTTAATGCCTGGGGTGAGCGTAAGGCCTTCCGGGATGCGCGCCGCGTTATTGGTGCTTCATCGACAATCCGCGAAGAACTGACAACCCTCTGTGGCTTACCCGAAAGCAAGGTCGGTGTGGTTTTGAATGGCGTCGACATAGGAGAATTTCACCCTGGTCAGGAAAATCGTAAGGCGCTCGGCCTCCCGGAGGGTGTTTTTCTCGCGCTATTTGCTGGCGATATCCGGACTGGGCGCAAGAACCTCGATGGTGTCCTTAAGGCACTGGTCTCGGTACCGGATGTCCACCTCGCGGTTGCAGGGCGCGTCGCTGGGAGTCCCTGGCCGGCACTCGCAGATGACCTTGGCCTCGCAAAGCGCGTACATTTTCTTGACTTTAGGACAGATCTTGCGCAGCTGATGCGCGCATCGGATTGTTTTGTTTTTCCATCAAGATATGAGGCTTGCGCCCTCGTTTTGGTCGAAGCCCTTGCTAGTGGACTCCCTGTCATTACGGCACGGACTACCGGGGGTGCTGAAGCCGTTGGTCCTGGTGCCGGGGTGGTAATCGACGATACTGAGTCGGTAGAGGAACTCACTGCGGCTCTACAGGAAGTTTCTGGGCGAAGTGACCTGCTCGCTGCCCGCCGTGATGCCGCACGCAAGTGTGCCCTGTCTCTGACTTGGGAGAATATTGGCGCGGAGTACCTTAAACACTACGCGGATGTGGCTGGGTGATGTCCGGTTCAGGAAAGGCATCCAAGCTTGTAATTCTTCCGAACGTGGATGAGTTTCCAAGCGTGAGTATGTCCCGCTTTCGCAAGGGCTTTCTGGAACGTCTACCATTTCATCTAGGCACACACTGGGACCTTGATGTTCTTCATTGCTCCGGGGTTGAGCCGTGGATGTCCTGGCTTCCGGATGCATCCCAGCAACGCCTAGCCAGCATTTATGGTCGCTGGGTGAAATATCCGCGAGCCATTCGTCACATCGATGCAGACGTCTACCACATTCTTGATCACAGCCACGCGACGCTGGCCGGCTCAATCGACCCTGCACGAACGGTCGTGACATGCTTTGACATCATCCCGCTGCTATTCATCAAAGGAATTGTGGATGTCCCATATAAGCCGTGGGTGCTTCGATCATTCCTAAAGCGCATCGAAGCCATGCGAAGCTGTGCACGTGTCCTCTGCGTTTCGCAGTCTACGCGCAATGACCTGATGACCCATGCGGGGTTCACATCTGAGCAGATTAGCATCGTGCCGATTGGTCTGGAAGCCGACTTTCAGGCGCTTCCACCGGGCGAAATGTCTCTCCACGATGAGCAGGCTGAATTTGCGATGCGCCATAAGCTGGACACAAGCCGTGCGTACATCCTGCAGGTCGGTACGCGAAACCGTTACAAGAACACTCCTGTGGTTCTTGAGGTGCTTGCTCAGCTAAAAAAGGTCGTTCCGAATGCCGCATTGTTGCGGGTTGGTGCCGACTTCTTTGATGATGAAAAAGACCTTCGTGACAGCCTTGGACTTCGCGGGGATGTTTTTCATTTAGGGCGAGTAAGCGAGGCAGACCTTCGGGCAGCGTATCGGTTTGCCAAGGTCCTCCACTTCCCAAGCTTGTATGAAGGATTTGGGTGGCCAGTCCTTGAAGCTATGGCATCGGGGTGTCCTGTTCTTGCAAGCGACCGGGCAAGTCTTCCAGAGGTCGTAGGTGATTCGGAGTACTCAGTCGACCCGGATGCTGTACAAATTCAGGTGGAAAAGCTCCATCGCCTTATAGCCGACAGTCCATACCGTGATGCAGCCATAGTACATGGACTTGAGCGAGCTAGTAGTTATTCCTGGGATGCGACTGCACACGCGTGCGTTGATGTGTATGCAAATGTCTTGCGTTCTTAGCCTGTATTATAAAATCAGGCCGAATATTATTCTAACCATTGCGGACGGCAACATGTAGGCTTGGTTTGCATCGGGAGATTTAGGGAATGATGGAACCACAGCCAATGAAGGTAGCAATTGTACACGATTATCTAACCCAGTCAGGTGGGGCAGAACGTGTTGTGGAAGCGTTTCATGAGATCTGGCCGGATGCACCAATTTTCACATCCGTTTATGATGCTAACCACACGTTCAAGTCGTTTCGGCAAATGGATGTCCGAACATCCTTTTTGCAAAAACTACCTCTTGCTGGAACAAATCGCCATCATAAAAAGTTCTTGACGCTTTTTCCGATGGCGTTTGAAATGCTCGATTTACGTGAGTATGACCTCGTTATCTCGAGTACATCTTCCTTTGCTAAAGGAATCATCACGTATCCACACACATGTCACGTCACGTATTGTCATACGCCAAGTCGATTTGCATGGCGCTATCGCGAGTATGTGGATGAAGGTGGATTTGGCAAGCTTGAGCGTTTGTTGATGCCATGGGTGATTCATCGTCTGCGGGCATGGGACTATCTTGCAGCGCAGCGACCTGACTTCTACATTTGTAATTCCGACAATGTTGCATCCAGGGTTGAGAAGTTTTATCGTCGGAGCTCGGTGATTGTGTTTCCGCCAGTCAATACAAACCGAATTCAAATTATTGAGAAGCCTACACTTGATTACTGGCTGTGTGTGTCTCGTTTTCTCGGTTATAAGCGCGTCGACCTTGCTGTACAAGCGGCCACTAAGCTCGGTGTTCGCCTAAAGGTTGTTGGGTCTGGACCGGATGAAGCGCGGCTCAAAGCAATTGCTGGACCGACGGTTGAGTTTCTTGGCCGTGTCCCGGATGGCGAAGTGGAAGGTCTGTTTGGCAACTGTATTGGCTTCCTCTTCCCGGGTGAGGAAGACTTTGGCATCGCGCCGATTGAGGCGATGGCTGCTGGCCGCCCTGTCGTTGCGTATCGTGCAGGCGGAGCGATCGAAACCGTTATAGAAGGCGTGACGGGCGTTTTCTTTGATGAACCATCCGTTGACAGTGTGGCTGGTGCGATGCAGTCTGTCAGCAAAATGGAGGTCAACCCACAGCGCATCCGTGCACACGCGGAGACCTTTGGCTACGACCGTTTCCGTCTTGAAATGAAGACGGTGATTGAACAGTGCCTTCATGACTACAGATTCCGTCGTCAGCCCAGTAAAATGCGTTCATAACGCAAATGTCAACTACTGATCCTTGGGAACAACGTGAGCGGGAGCGTGAGCGATGGCGGTCAGCGTCTGCCCGAAGTAGTGGAACCAGCGCTGTCCTGATTCCAAAATTCTCCAGCCGGGTTATCTGGATCTGTTCGCTGGTGGCACTTCACCTAATTGGTGACATCCCGGCGGTCACCCAGACACTTCGAACCACATCTCTCTGTCTTGGCTTTGTTGGTTGGATTACGTTTCTAGGATTGCATTGGCCATCCGGTGGGCGAAGCCGTGCGGGCCTGGTACCGGTAGCTGCGCTCCTTGGTGTCTTTCTGGCTTGGGTAACGTACCGATCAATAGGGACCGGATTTCCGATGCAGGCGTTTGGTGGCTGGCTACGGTGGATGTCAGCCGGTGCTGCACTCATGGCTGGACTGTTTTGCGCTGGCACGCGCTCTGAGCGGATGATGGTGCTGGTAGGGGTTGGCACAATTGCAGTGTTTGTAGCGGGAGTCGATTTGTCCAGGTATGGGGTCGGAAACGATGCGCTACGCGGCACATCATTCCATGCCAGCTCGCTGAGTCTATTTGGGACACATGAGGCTATTGGCACTCTCCTAGGATTTCTTCTCCCTGTCACTGCTGCCTTCGCCATTCATCGAGGCACGGTGGGATTGCAGAAATCCCTCGCTATCGGTGCGACATTAGTCATTGCACTCGCATGGGCATTTGCACGGTGTCGGGCAGGTTGGGTAGGCGGCATCGTGGGATGTACCGTTGTGGGAATCCTTGCGGCTATATCAAGTCGGCGGCATGGAGTTGTGGATGAACAACCATTGCTGCAGCGCCTAATTAGCAGTGTGTGGTTATGGCTCATTGCCGGTGCCGGGATTGTCCTTGCAAGTAGTGGGCTTTCCAGCGCACTGACATCCAGGGCTGGAGGCGCTCTCGCATGGTGGGAACTAGGTTCTGTCGCAGCCAGGACATCGTTGTGGCAGACTGCATATCGGATGATAGCAGAGCATCCCGTTATGGGATGGGGCACTGCTGGCTACTTGACCCAGCAAGGAAACTTTAGCCATCACGGTGAGGCACCCTGGCAGGTCAAGCTGACAGGCGGAACCTTATCGAACAATGCGCACTCATTTCCGTTGCAATTTGCCGTCGACTTTGGAATCCCTGCATTCTTTCTCCTCTTGCTGTTCATCGCTTGGTTATGGGGCTCAGCGGCAAAAAGGGCGCTACAGCTACATCCAGACACAACACTTATTTCCCGGGCAGCATGCGGGCTGATTGCGGCAGCATCGGTATCTGCTTTGGCATCGCCAGCCTTTGAACTCACAAGTATCCTGATTTGGGTAACCGTTATCGGCGGGACATTGCTGGGATCGGATGACAATCCTGATGTCAGTGTAAGCTCCTATGTGACCCCAGGAGTGATACTTTTGCTAATGTCCATCCCTGCACTGGTGCTTTATCCTCTCCTTCGTCCAAAAGTGATGTCTCATGCATTGACTCTTGCTATCATAAAGTCTCCAAAAGGTATCGGTGATGTTGCAGCAGTCAAGGCGACATCAATGACAGGGGGGCGGATGGATTCCAGTTTTCCTGGTACGGAGTTTCTTGTCCCTGAACTTGCCATACTTGATGACAAGGGGCGTATTGTACGGATCGAGACCGTTCCCTCCAACGCAGTTCGCTGGACGTATAACCGTCGATCGAACACAGATGCCGATGCCATCATCGAAGTGACAATTCCTGTTGTACAGCTAAAATCTGGCGAAGGTCTGGAGCTTGGTATTAGCGGGATGTTGAATTACGTCGATGGTGAGCGTCGGACCGCCGGTGCTGCGATTCCTGTGATATCGGCAGCCAAACCTTAGTTTAGGTATTGGATTACCAAACCGAAATTACATTCAGTTGTCTATCCGCATCACGCTTCGGAGGGCTTGCTTTGTGTTCTGGACAGCTTACTTGTTGTCGTTAGCCGATGGTGGCGTCAGCGCGCCTCCAATCGGGTGAACCCATCCACCGGAGAATGGGATGTCTCCATCGTCTGCGCGCAAGCCTACAAAGCATCGACGAATCTTAGGGTCCACAAACGGCTCTGAGTAAAATAAAAAAGCCCTCCGGAGCGTTGCGCTCCCGAGGGCTTGCTTTGTGTTCTGGACAGCTTACTTGTTGTCGTTAGCCGATGGTGGCGTCAGCGCGCCTCCAATCGGGTGAACCCATCCACCGGAGAATGGGATGTCATC
>JBEDDQ010000204.1:0-3614 GCA_041176185.1 Armatimonadota bacterium
AGTGGAGAGCCTCTATGGCATCCCGCGCATCCTCAAAATGGCCGCGCCGCTCGCAAAAATCGATGCCAACAGCTTGTTTCACAGCATCCGGCGGGATATAGCCGCAATGCCGGCCGCAGACGATCATGCGTTGAAAGTGTCCCGTGCAGTAGCAACGCAGGTACTCCGGCGGTTGTCCTATGAGTTCAAAGATGCCCTGATTCTCCATGGGGTATTGTCTGCATCGGCTTGCGGTGTTCCAACAGGAGTTATGGATGCTGCATTGACAGCGGAACAGCGAACGAAAGTCCTCCAGCCGCTACTCCTGTCCGGCGTGGTCGAAGCACAAGCAGGACGCTACATTGCTATTGGTCAGAGCACAGAAGAAAAGCGGACGGTTCGTTCGAGTGAGCTCTTTGAGCGCTTGATGAAGGCATCCGCAACGGCGTGTGAGCGGATGCTCGATCACCTTGCTTACGGCAATCATGGGCAGGACTCAATCGAGTGGCTTGATTCGGCTGGTTGGTATATTGCCATGGCCGTTCTCTCGGATGGCAGTGCCGCTGGTCGACAGTTACGGCAGGCGGTTCCCCGCTTGCTTGCACATTGCGGATGCCAGAAGGAAGCTGATGCCCTTGCAGTTCGTCTGCAATCGAGTGGACAGTACATCTCCGATGAGGATGTTGCTTGGCAGACACTTCACTTGGTCGAATCCGGGCTTCGTCGCTCAGCGAATCGTCCTCTGGATGCCTTGATACCGGTTTTTAGCAACGAACGGTATTCCAATGTGCTGCGGGCGACGACGGGGATGGTCCTCGCCGAGGCCTATCTACAGCAGGGGAAAGCCGAGCTTGCCCGCCAACTCGCTGTCAAGGTTCTCGAAATGGGGCACCTGGATGCACGAACAACGGCAAAGTGCTATTGGTTGCAGGCACGTGCGATTCGTGACCGGGATGGTGCAGCGTGTTCGGCCGATCCATTTTTGAAGGCCCGTGCGGCCGCCCTCAGTGCAAATGACCTCCCCATGGTATGCGCATGTGCCGTGGCAATCTCATCGATTCACGCGGCAAACGGCAACCCACGCGGCGCGGCAGAAGTGCTTGTAGAGTCTTATGACCTTCTGCGTACATCGGATGATGACAAAACCAAGGCCATCCTGCTGCGGAGAGTTGCCCGTGTCATGGAAGGTATCGGGGAGTTAGAGCAAGCAGGGATTGTTGCCTTCCAAGCGTATACCCATGCCATTAGCGCGGGATCCGTCGAGCTCGCAGCAACGCTTTGCCAAATGATGCTTGTCTATGGGGTTGAGTGTGCGGCTGTCCCGATGGCGCTTGCAGCATCCTATTTGTCGGAGCAGCTCCGTATGGCACCGGGTAGCGCGGTGAGTGTGATGTCAACGCAAGTTGGTGCCATGGTGCAGGTGTTGCGCTCGGCTGAAATCGACCTTGGGATGCCGCAGAGCACAGGTGAGGCTACAGAGACCATCCAGAAACAGGTTGATCTCTGGAGAACGCAGCTGCGCCTTGAGCGTGGTGGGCATCGAGCCGCTTAGCAATCAAGGAAGCTCGCTGGTCGTCAAGTGCGCATCCGGGCCGCTCCACGGTCTACAATAGTGTGTGAATACTCCAGCTCTCCGGCGTAAGCCGGTTATTTCCGACCTTCTACGCTTCAAGGCCGCCGCGGATCCCAGAGTGGCTCCCGGTGGTAAGCGGGTTGCGTTTACTGTCAAGTCGATCGATGTCACAGCCGACAAGTACATCCAGCAAATCCATGTCTGGGGACCGACATCCGGCGATGTCAACGCTGTCCGTCAGTGGACGAATGCCTCTGTGGGCGCATCGGGGCATATTTGGTCACCTTGTGGCGAATGGCTTTACTTCGTCTCGGCGCGCAAGGATGACCGCTCGGCGGTCCACCGGATCAGCGTTTATGGCGGTGAGGCTGAATGTATATTGCTCCCGGACTCCGGCGCGCTGGGGGAGTGGGTTCTCTCGCCCTGCGGTGGGAAGATTGTGTACACCGTTGTCCATAAGGATGTCGCGGCGGAGCGCAAGGCTGCGGCTGGGAAGTCGGATGTAAAGCCGCTCCCACGGGTCATCACCAAGCTTCACTATCGCTCCGAGGGCAGTGGGTTCATCAGTGCCCGTAACCCTGATGTCTTCCTTTTCGATATCGATGCGCGTACCAGCGCGCCAGTGCATCACGGCTTTGACCGTACACCTGGAGACTTTGCCTGGTCTCCCTGCAGTGGAAAGATTGCGTTCAGTATTAACCTCGCACCGGATGAGCAGCGCTTGTGGGCAGATCAGGGCCTATATGCCTATGACATTTCCGAAGCGACCACAACGCGCCTGACAGAGCAGTCTGGACCAAAGGGAAGTCTTGCGTGGAGCCCGTGTGGTGGCTTTGTTGCGTGGGTTGGCCACGGCGACCGCAATGAAACCTGGGGTGTCACCAATGAGCATCTCTGGGTGACAAATGTTGCGAGTGGCGAGAGTATCGACTGGATGTCAACAATGGACATCACGGTTGGTGATACGACACTTGTCGATGTTTCCGGGCGTGGCCAAACTGGACCTAAATGGTCCCGCTGTGGTCAGAAAATCCGTGTCGTAATCAGTGATAAGGGCGTTATTTCCCGCTTGACGATGACGGGAGCAAATGCGGTTCTGGAAAGTCGCCCGAATGTTGCAGCCTTCGATGTGTCGGGCCCGGACCACACATTCCTTGAGGTTGCATGGGACAACGCTGGTGTGATCCGTTTCCCGGATGACAGCATTTACAATCCGAATGCCGAGCTGCTTTCGGAGCTTGCGCTTGTCGAGCCTGTTGAGATTTTCAGCAAGACACCAAGTGGCCACGATGCGCCATCATTTGTGCTGCGTCCGGCTGCCGATGGCCCGGCGCCAACATTGGTTTACATACATGGTGGACCGCACACGATGTACGGTGCGCAGAACATCTTCTTCGAATACCAGGTCCTCGCAGCCGCTGGCTACTGCGTGATCTATCCCAATCCGCGCGGAAGCAAGGGGTATGGAGAAGCGTGGACGATGGCTCTAAAGGGCAACTGGGGCGTTCCGGCGATGGAAGATGTGATGGCAGGTGTGGATGATGCCATCGCGCGTGGCTGGGCTGATGCCGATCGCCTCGGGGTTGTCGGTGGCAGCTATGGTGGCTATTTGTCTGGATGGATCATCGGTCAGACGGACCGCTTCAAGGCGGCGGTGCCTGAGCGTGGCGTGTATGACCTTGTCAGCATGGCCGGAACGACAGACTTCCCATGGCGCGATACGGACTACTTCCCAGCGGATACCTGTGGGGACACGGCGGCTTACCGTGAGCAGAGCCCGCTTACGTATGCGGATCGTGTTGTGACACCGACGATGATTATTCATTCAGAAGGTGATCTTCGTTGTCCGGTTTCGCAAGCTGATCAATATTTCCGTGCTATCAAGTGGGCGGACCGTACGGATGTGATCTTTGTGCGGTACGGGACGGAATCTACCCATGAGCTTTCGCGTGGCGGTGTGCCGAGCCTTCGCGTCGATCGTCAGGTTCGCATCCACAGCTGGTTCTCGCGGTATTTGCTGCAGAAGTGATGGGTGGTTGGGCACTGAATCCGGGGTGATTTC
>JBEDDQ010000205.1:0-4606 GCA_041176185.1 Armatimonadota bacterium
CATCCCCGCTGATTATGAGCTTCGACAGCTCCGATGGGACGGCATCTACGACGGTGACTCCCCTGTCCTTACCATCAAAGTGAAACCAATCAACCAATGGACAGGCATTCAGATAAGGTACCGTCCCAACAACAAACTCAGGGCTAGACATAGAGGGAAATCCCAATACCAGACATCAATATGATCGATATCGCAACGTTGCAGTTGAAAAATGCAAGGTTTACTTTACGGATATCCGTTGGATCCATAACGATATGTTCATACGCCAACAGACACCCTACGACACAAACAGCAACCCAATAAGGCCAGCTTAGGTGCGTTGTCAGTGGTAGGCAGCAAAGAGCAATGAACATCGCAAGATGCGAAAGGCGGGCAATAGCCAGTGCCCCACGGTCTCCGAAGCGCACAGGTATGGAATGTAGCCCGGCCTTACGATCGAAATCGACATCCTGAAGCGCATACAACGTATCAAAACCAATCAACCAGCAAATAACAGCAATAGCAAGCACGATCGGTGCAACTGCTAATCCGCCGGTCACCGCAATCCAAGCACCAACTGGCGCTATAGCCAGTGCCACACCCAGCCACACATGCGCGGATGCTGTGAATCGCTTTGCATGTGAATAGCCAAACACAATGGCAAGTGCAACCGGAGAAAGCATCGCAGCGAGTGGATTCAGCATCCATGCGGCGAACATAAACAACACAGCCATCACAGCCGTGAACGAATAAGCAAATTTGACCGAAATCTTGCCAGCTGGAATCTCACGGGATGCTGTCCGTGGATTACGCGCATCGATATCCCTATCTACTACTCGGTTATAGGCCATCGCTGCACTGCGAGCCGTAACCATACAGACTAAAATCCACCATGACTGGCTAAGTGTAGGAACGCCATCTGCTCCAAGAAGCGCACCCGCTGCCGCAAAAGGTAAGGCAAACAATGTATGCTCGAATCGGATGAGATTCATCAGATCCTGAAACTTAACACCGGTAGCTTGATCCACAGCCAACTACTTCATCCATTCCTTTGCAGGAATCTGAAAACCAAGCTGCGCTAGTGCCCGGTCAACGACTGTATCAATGGCATCCATTATAGTCGTGGGCTTATGGTAAAAACTCGGGCTTGCGGGTAAGACTATCGCCCCGGCTTCTGTCACAGTAGTCATATTGCGAAGATGCAGAAGCGACAGAGGTGTCTCTCGAGCCAACAAAACCAGCTTTCGCCGCTCCTTAAGACACACATCGGCTGCACGGCACATGAGGTCGTCAGATGTTCCTGCAGCAATCCGGCCAAGTGTTCCCATTGAGCATGGAGCAATCAACATCCCACTATGTCGATAGGAACCAGACGCAGGAGGCTCAAAAAATGACTTTGGATTGCAAAAGTGAACATCCGCAGTGATATTTCCGAGTTTCTCTACAAATGCTTCCAGAGTCGGCGCATGATCGCTGTCCAGCTCTGTTCGAATGATGTCCTGAACGTTTGTACTCGCAATCACTTGGACTTCATCAGCAAGGTGGACGAGTTTCTCAAGCGATCGCAGACCGTAGAGGACTCCACTGGCACCAGTGATTCCGAGGATCACACGCGTCGGAACGGATGTCATACGTTCAACAATCCAAGGTGACTCAGCAATGCATCCGCCTTTGCCTGAACATCGGGAGACATCTCGATAACTGGAGGCCACTCGCGCTGAAATCCCTCTTCAGGTAGCTTTCGCGTTGCATCAATGCCCATTTTGCTTCCATAGCCCATGACACGCGCGGCATGATCAAGGACATCGATTGGGCCCATCACAAATTCGGTATCCCGCTCAGGATCGATATTGTTTGAAACGGCCCAGAGTACTTCCCCCAAATTTTGAACATCAACGCTCTCATCGACAACAATGATGATCTTCGAGAACATCATTTGTCCAAGCCCCCAGAGCGCATGCATCACTTTCCGGGCGTGACCGGGAAAACGCTTCCGGATTTTGACGATGGCAACATGGTGGAAGGTGCCTTCCACTGGAAGGTTGTAGTCAATTATCTCAGGCACGAACAGCCGGACGAGAGGCAGAAACAGTCGCTCAGTCGCCTTACCTAGCCAGCCATCCTCCATTGGAGGCCGCCCTACAATCGTTGCTGGATATACTGCATCGGAACGCATCGTAATTGCCGTGAGATGAAAGACTGGATACGGTTCCTCAAGGGTATAAAAGCCGGTATGGTCTCCAAATGGACCCTCGATTCGGCGTTCTTCTGGAGCGACATACCCTTCCAAAACAAAGTCACAATCAGCTGGTACCTCGATGTCAACGGTCTTACACGTGACCATGTCAACTGGCTTTTTGCGTAGAAAACCTGCAAATGCCATTTCATCGATGCCATCCGGTAGCGGTGCCGTCGCAGCGTACGCATAGCAAGGATCTCCGCCGAGCGCTACAGCAACGGGTATTGGCTTGTTCTGAGCCTCATACTCAGCATGATGCCGGCTACCAACTTTGTGGCGCTGCCAGTGCATACCGGCCGTCTTGTCATCATAGACCTGCACTCGATACATGCCTACGTTGCGGTTTCCGCTCACTGGATCCTTGGTAAAAACCATTGGTAATGTAACAAAACGTCCCCCATCAAGTGGCCAGCACTTCAGTACAGGAAGAGACGTGAGCTTTAGGTCATCTCCTTGCCAGACGATGTCTTGGCAGCGCCCCTTACTAACGATGCGTGGCGCGGCATCCCTACCGATTTTTGCCAGTCCCGGAAGGAGCATCGCTTTACCAAGCATCGTCGGAGGCATCGTCGATGGCAATGCAACCAAATCTGCAATGCGCTTCGCTGCATCATCAAGGGATGAAACTCCAAGTGCCAGCGCCATCCGTTTGTCGGAACCGTACATCCCTATTGCGACGTTGAACTCTGACCCAACTGCATTCTCGAATAGCACTGCCGGTCCGCCACTTTTGACCAAACGATCAGCAATCGCCGTCATCTCAAGAACAGGGTCTACGGATGTTGAAATTCTCCGTAATTCTCCGGCAGCCTCAAGGGCACGAACAAAATCCAACGTCCCATCGAATGGCATGGCTACATTGCACCTTTTTTCACAATCTGCTGTAAGTGTACCTGTCGGTCACGCAATTATGATCGAAGTGGATTTCCTGATTCCAGCTTTCGAAGCGCTTCAAACTGTCTAATCCGACCACGGTCCTTGCCTTCACGCAGACGATGTTCCAAAACGACAGATTTACCAAGTCTTAGCAATCGAATCCAGCGGGCTCCTCTTACAGCATCTTCTTCTGCAATATCCTGCACAGCATCCACTTTGTCGCATACCTTGAGAAACGCTTCGAGGATTTCTGGATTACCCTGGAGGTATTGAACTGCTCGTCCCCTGTCAATCCGTGAGAGGTTTGGATCTACCCCACCACGCCTTGAGAGATTCGGAAACATAGCTGTCAGCTGGGACGAAGCCTTACCAAGCTCTTCCCTAAGTTCTGCCGGGAATACAGGTTGCGCATCCCCTTGGCGTCCACGGCGGCGGAACTCAGAAAGTGCCACCTCAAGGCGCTTTTCGGTCAGGGCATCCCCACCAATCTTGTCACAAATGCCAACAAGAGCGGCCCGCTGGCCAGGGTTTGCCCACTTCAAAACATCAGACCAAGGAGTCGCCGCAACCTCGTTGTCATCGGTCACTGGAACATACTTGCGTAAAAAAGCATCCGATGTCACTACCGGAACATCGATAGATGGGTCCTCGATCAACGAGAAGTAAAAAGCCTCATCAAAACCTGTCCAGCCATTCCCGTTGTAGTCAGGCATTTGCACAGTTCGTCCAACACGGTCTTTACCGGTGATGGCCGCGAGGAAGGTACTGGAAAAGTCGCGGTATTCCGCTTCATTTAGTTCAGGCGTACACCCTGCTGCAACGCGGTCCTGTGTGGCCGCAAAGAACCCACATACCTGCCTATCAAGAAGGTCATTTTGTTCATCAGCGCGGTCGAAGATGATATTCGCAAATGCACCGCTGAAACACTGAACCATCAGGATGGTGACCGGTACGCCTTTGCGAACTTTCTTCAGCTGGTCGACGAGCTCAGATGGGGTCATCCCCTCTTCACGCCAGAGGTCGTAGCGGTTCGTATCAAACCCAGTTCTCCCACGTGAACCGTGGCCAGTAAAATAGAGGAAAACTGGATCCTTGCTGCGGTCTTTTTCAAGGCGCCCAAATGCCGCATCAATCGATGACTTTTTACTCGAAGCATCGATTCTGCTCACAGAGCTAGGTCGATAGGCAATCGGAGTGTCCTTATCAACATCTGTTGGGGCATCTCCGAATAATGTCGCCAATACCCGATGCGCCTTTGTTCGTTTTGGGGAAATCTGAACAGTGTTGGTCGTTGTCGTTCCATCCCCAAACATCACAAATGAATTTGACCAATCTGGAAGGATTGACATCATCCATTTCACATTGTTTTCGATGGCAACCTGATTACTCTCAGGGGTTGGACCGCCTCCAAAAATGATAACGCGAAGGGATGGACCTGATGCAGATGCGATTGCAAGGCTTGCCGTTGCAGCAATCGTGGCAAACATGGCCGCTGTCCGCCGGGTTGTGTTG
>JBEDDQ010000206.1:0-3745 GCA_041176185.1 Armatimonadota bacterium
GCGATTCGCTGGCTGGATACACCGGCATCGTGGAACTGGATGGTCGACTGCTGGACGACGGTCTTTGAACGCAGCGGTGTCAATGCAAATGACCGCATCTTCTTTGCCTTCTCCTTTGGACCGTTTTTGGGATTTTGGACGGGCTTTAATGCAGGGGAGCGCGTTGGAGCACTCTGTATGCCCGGCGGAGGGATGAGCACGCTCGCACGCCTTGAAGCAATCATTGGCAATGCCGCAACCGTTCTCTGCTGTACACCAACCTATGCCATTCATATGGGGCAGGTTGCCGCCGAAAACAACATCGATCTGGCAAAGTCCAGTGTTCGGGCAATCATCGTCGCTGGTGAGCCCGGTGCTGCCGTACCCGCAACCCGCACGGCTATCGAGGGCTATTGGCCCGGAGCAAAAGTTTGGGACCACCACGGGATGACGGAAATTGGCCCCGTTACCTATCAGTGTCCTGCCCATGATGGAACGCTCCATGTGCTTGAAACGCAGTACATTGCCGAAATTCTGGATCCCATGACTCTCGAGCCAGTCCTGCATGGTGAACAGGGTGAGCTGATTCTGACAAACCTGGGGCGACATGGTTCTCCACTCCTGCGCTACCGCACCGGCGATCTTGTTTGCGCTGCGCCAGCCAAAACCTGTACCTGCGGCTCCGATGAGCTTGCGCTTGTCGGGGGAATCATCGGACGCACCGATGACATGGTCGTCATCAGGGGTATCAATATCTGGCCATCGAGCATCGAGGCTGTCTTGCGGCGCTTCTCAACCGTCGTTGAATTCCGAACTACGGTTGATTCCACAAAAGCGATGGCAGATATCCGAATCGAAGTGGAGTTGGCCACGGATGTCGTCGATCCTGAGGCCGAGCACCGGGTGATTGAAGATGCCCTTCGCGCCGCGCTTGCACTCCGTGTGCCCGTTCAGCTTGTCGAGAGTGGCAGCCTCCCACGGTTTGAAATGAAAGCTCGCCGCTGGATTCGTCTTCGCTGACCCTGAGGTAAGAGCGCCTCCTAGGCAAGGACGCCGCGCACTACCTTCGCGGGCTCGACTCCTGTCAGTCGCGCATCAAGGCCCTGAAATTTCACGCTGAACCGCTCATGGTCGATGCCAAACAAGTGCAGCACCGTGGCGTGCAAGTCATGGACGGTGACGACATTTTCGACAGAACGATAGCCTAGCTCATCCGTGGAGCCATATACCGTACCGCCCTTGATTCCACCGCCAGCCATCCAAATGCTGAATGCATTAATGTGATGATCACGCCCAGTCCCTTGACCCATGGGTGTGCGGCCAAACTCGCCGCCCCAGACAACAAGCGTTGAGTCCAACATCCCGCGCTGTTCGAGGTCATCAAGGAGTGCCGCACATGCGGCATCTGTCTCGCGGGCAGCAATGGGCATCGCGACTTCCATATTCCGGTGATGGTCCCAAGCCCGGTGGTAAACCTGCACGCAGCGGACTCCACGCTCGAGAAGTCGCCGTGCGAGGAGGCAGTTACTGGCAAAGGTGCCATCTCCAGCACGCTTGATGCCATAGCGCTGCAGCGTCTCAGGACGCTCATCCTTCATGTCGGTAAGCTCAGGGACTGAGAGCTGCATCCGAAAGGCCATTTCGTACTGTGCGATACGCGTTGCCGCTTCGGGGTCAAGGGTTTGAGCTGCGCGCTCCCGGTTAATGGCATTGATGGACTGAACCAGCTTTTCCTCGAGGGTCCGCGGGTTCCCTCCGGGGCTTGCGACGTAGTGAACAGCATCCCCTTTGGCTTGAAATGGAACACCCTGATAGCGGCTGGGGAGAAACCCTGCAGACCACTGGCGGGCTGAAACGGGCTGGACGCCATCCGATGAGCCTTGCGACGCCAGCACCACAAAGCCCGGAAGATCACGCGACTCGCTCCCAAGGCCATAAAGCAGCCACGAACCCATGCTGGGGCGTCCCTTTAGGATTGAGCCTGAATTGAAAAAGGCATGCGCTGGATCGTGGTTGATCTGCTCAGTGACCATTGAGCGGATGACAGCAAGCTTGTC
The DNA here is from genome assembly GCA_041176185.1 of Armatimonadota bacterium. GTDB lineage: Bacteria > Armatimonadota > Armatimonadia > Armatimonadales > Armatimonadaceae > CAIRTT01. The sequence continues at coordinate 2,037 of JBEDDQ010000206.1, forward strand.
GGCATGACGTGCGATATTCGGCAGCAGGCTGGAGATCTCGATGCCGCTTTTACCGTGGCGCGTGAATTCAGTGAATGGCCCACGTGCGAGGAGCGGCGTGTTTTGTAGCTGCGCCAGCTGCTGGCCATTCGTGTATGAGCTTGGAAAGGGCTGGCCATGCAGCTTTTTGAGCTCAGGTTTCCAGTCGAATGTCTCAAGCTGGCTTGGCCCACCGGCCATACATAAGTGGATGATGCGCTTAATGCGCTGGGGCTTGTGGAGGATTGGAATTGCACCTGGCATCCCAATACGCGGCGTGGCAGGAGGAGCGGCCTCTGCAAGCAGCTGGCCAAGGGCAATGCTCCCGATGCTAAATGCCGAGCGCTGCAGAAATGCGCGGCGTGCGGTGGCTGCGTGGATGTCTACGTTCATCATCAGTACCTCGTTATCGTTTCGTGGAGGTTTAGGAGAACCCGGCAAGCATTTGTGTATGCAGCGAGCTCAATTGGGTCGACATCCATACGGCTTGGGAGGCTGCCCGTCCGCAGCATCTCTCGTCCCGGGATTTCATTGGTGGTATATGACTTGCGCGATTCGGCGAGGATGACTTTGAGTTGCCTTCTCTCAGTCGCCGATGCTGCCGTGCCACGGACGCGCTGCATTAGCCAGTTCAGGCGGTCATCATCCGTGCCGGTACCCGGCTTTAGAGCTGCGTACATCAGGTTCGCAAGGCCACGCGCCGCTTCAACATAGACGGGGTCATTCAGCAATGTAAGTGCTTGTTGCGGTGTGTTAGCTTCCGTACGTACCGGACAGGTTTCTTCACGGCTGGGGGCATCGAACGCGGCAAGACCCGGGTGGAGAAACGTCCGTTGCCAGTGTGTGTAGAGGCCGCGGCGATATTGATCGCCACGGGTGCTCACCGTGTAATCCCGGTCTGGGAACTGTAGGTTTGCATAGTATCCGGCTGGCTGAAATGGCTTCACCGGAGGCCCTCCGACGTGTGTGTCGAGGATTCCTGCGATGGCAAGTGCATTGTCCCTGATGAATTCGGCTTCCAGACGGCGTGGACTCTGCCTGGCGAATGTACGATTTTGTGGGTCCTTGGCGATCTGAACGGCAAGAGGCTTTGAGGAGCGTTTATACGCATCGGAGAGAACAATTTCCCGGATGACGCTACGCATGTTCCAGCCGCGTTCCATAAACGAGGATGCCAGCCAGTCAAGGAGGGCCGGGTTTGAAGGTGCTTCGCCTTGCGCGCCAAAGTCTTCGACTGATTGCGAGATACCTGTGCCGAAAAATAGTCTCCAGAAGCGATTAACGAGTACACGTGCGGTGAGGGGATTGCTGCGGTTGGTGATCCAGGATGCGAGCTCGAGGCGCGAGGCGGGCTGTGCGTTTGCCGGGATTCCCGATGTCAGGAATGCAGGCGTCCCGGGGCCGACGATTTGCCCCGTGGTGTCCATCCAGTTACCACGCGCCAGAACCCGAGCCTGACGAGGCTTAGACGTGCCTTCTGTGACCATCACCGGCGTCCTGCCACCACGGCACTGCACGATACTGCGAAGACGCTCTGTAATGTCCTCTGTCACTTTCTCTAGACCGGCTCCCGATAGCAAAAAAGCCACTTTGGGGTCGCGCTCAAGCGGTGCATCCAGTGAGTCTGGATTTAAAGCGTGGACAGGCATGACCCGGATACGGACATCACCAGTCACGCCTGAGAGGTTCAG
>JBEDDQ010000207.1:0-6633 GCA_041176185.1 Armatimonadota bacterium
CATAAATTGATTTTGGAAATACTGTCGCGGTAAGTGCCATCGAAAAAACGTGAAGGCCATATGAGAGGCAGACAACGAGTAATGTTTGGCGCCATCCACTTTTCTCCTCAACCCGACTAAGCACCAGTAGTCCACCGAGTAGATTGACGCAGAGGTGGAGATAATCAGCATGAACAACAGGTGAAATCACGCACCACAACAATGTACTCGGAGATGCGACTCGAACGCTCTGCAAAAAAATGAGAGAGAGCAGGCCTGATGATGCCAACAAGCACACGGTAACCAACGGGACGGTGCGTAACTGAGCTGGTCGCCGTGTGACCAATGTGATCCACGTGATTGGCAAACAAAATGCGATTACACTACGAATGTCATCCACGGTTCAAGTTACCACGGACGGATATGATTCATATTGAGCATAATTGAATTGAATACAGGAGGATCGCTCACATGGAACTTGAACATTCCGATGGTGTAGAAGAAATGTTTGATCGACAAGATGCTGCGTTAAGGCTTCTAACCAAGCTTAGGCAAAAGAGCTTTCCAACCGTCAACAACATAGTTCAGTCATCAAACCAACGACGCCAATACCGACGCTGGGCAGCCCCAGAGTCCATTGCTATAGCAAAATTTAAGGATGATTTGCAAGCACAGGACGTGATTGATGTTGGAATCGGTGGAGTGAAGGTCACGCGAAACGTGCTTGTGCCTTCGACTGGACCCTTTGTCTGTAAGCTTGGTATTGGGTGTCTCAACAACGTTTTTGTTCTTGCTGACATCATGTGGATGTCAGACCAAACGGTTGGAATTCGCTTCGAATTCGACAAGCAGGACGAGCATGATATGTGGGCAGAGCATCTGGTAGATACGCTACTGAGCAAACTGTCTATTTAGCACACGCTCACGGGGGAAGTTTACAAGGACTTCAAAACCTTGATCAGTGGCCTTTGTAGACAGATTACCGCCGAGAGACGTGGCTCGACCTCGCATTGATTCCATTCCGAGACCAGCCGTCCCTTGATTATTGGAAGCGCTTTTGCCGTCATCGCGAATCGAAATAGTAACGTAATTCGTATCCAGGGTCACCGATATGTTGACAGAACCTACTTCATCGCCATGCCGAACAACATTTGTGAGAGATTCTTGAACAATGCGCAATACAGGAATAGTCTGCTGTGACCCTAGCTCGTCAACAACATCGGTTCCGCTAATGTGAACTGGTATTCCAGTTCGTCGGGACCACCGTGAAACCTCACGACTGAGTACTTCTGAAAGCGTTGCATCGACGCTCCACGGGTGGTTAAGGAATGTCCAATCGCGAATTTGCTGCATGGACTGCCGTATCACGTCGGCCTCTTCACGAAACATTTCAGCAGCGTGCCGATCGCCGTCCTTTTCACGCAACCGACTCATTACTTCCATACGTAAAACGGTAGCTGCAAGTGCATTTCCAATGCTGTCATGGATTTCTCTTGAGAGCGCGGCCCGTTGGTCTGATAAGGCAAGGTCACTGCGAAGCGCTGCGACTTCGGTTTGTGCAATTTCCGCTTGCACCCTCAGTCGTCGCATGACCGAACTGACCGCGATAATCAATCCCATCCTGACAAACATTTCCAGTGCGTAACCGAACCACTCCCTGGTTTCAAATGGTGTTGGCAGGGTACCCAACAACAACGCGATGCATGCGACCAGCCTCGTAAGCGCTGCTACAAGCCTGTCTTCAAGTATTGTCTCTCCGGCTACTACAACAAAAGTAACAACCCAGAGAGGAGAATACAGTGCTCCCGTAAACCTAAGTCCCATTACGATGCAGCCAAAGTCGACCGCGGCAAAGATCCAACCTGCATACTTCGGTTTTGAAGCTGACCCGAGATTAGCCGAAAGCGCCTTTCTGAGTACCAGATTTGTTGAAGCGACCAACAATACACAAAGCATCGGAACGAACAAAACTGCCGGTGCCTTAGAGTCAAATCCGAAAGTCCGAGCAATGATCCAGAGGAGTATCCCTAGAATACACATCCAATACACACTTGCAGGACGTTTCCGTAGATATTCAAGAAAATACGTCGACATCGACAGTTGCTATAAGTTCCCATCCAGCGAAACTTTAAACAATGCGGCCCGAATTGCCTCTTTCGCTTTGTCAGCAATGTTCTCGGGATTCTGACCGAGTTTAAGGTCACTTGATCGCACGGTGAACAGAAGCATCCCACGGATTAGTACACTAGACCCATTTCTTGTCACATCAAATAATTCAGTGGGGGAGTCTAGTGCCTTATCCAATATGCTTGCTATCTGAGCAAGGTAGGTTTTATCCGTGGATGTCAAAACTACACGTGTATCAACCTGTAGCTCATGGATAACAGTTTGATTTTTTGCGGGAACAACTGTTACTCGTAGCTGATTGGTTGTCTGACGACGGTTTATCGTTATCGCTGCTGCATCAAGCTTACCCTTTAGTTCAGCTACACGTTGCTTCTCCGGTGGGTGAGTTCGAAAGATCCCAAGATCTACTTCGGGACGGTTTCGTTGATCTCTTGCAAGGCGCTCCATAAAGGTTAGAGCGCCTACAGGGTTGAAACCAGCCAGACGGGTTAGTTCAAATCCAGCGCCATCGGCGTCACGCTCTGCTTGTTGTGAATAGCCATTCACCTTCTGCAAGGCAACAAGTTGAAGCCCCGTCACAAGGTTTCCTGTATCCGTAGCAGGAACTTTCGCAAGAATCGCTGCAATAGCACCTATCGCAAGCTGGGTGTTTAGCTTGTCTTGTTCTTTTTGAAGTTTGAGGATGTGATGGTGTGCCGCGTGAATCACTTCATGCGCAAGTACACCGGCCAGCTCATCATCGGATTGCACATATTCAAGCAATCCTTTGTTGACATAAAGCCAACCGCCGGGCAATGCAAATGCATTGACATCTTTGTCATCTACAACGTGGAAGCGATACGTATATGGCGTTCGGTTTTCAGTACCGTACGTAGCAGGAATGACTGTTTTGTTTGCCACTGCTGCAAGTCGCGAGCCAATCGCATTAACGCGCCCAAGCAGTTGAGGATCTGAAATCAGCTTCATACCTGATTTCAGCATTTCCTCGTGAGCTTCACGGCCAATCTTGATCTCAGGGTCTTCGGTTGGTGGTTGTGCGAGACTCACACCAGAACCGAATACAACTAGGAGAACTACTGCCGTAAACAAACATTTCAGTTGCATTGAATATTGTACGCTTAAAGATCCCCAAGGATTCCGTCACAATCTAGCGGATTATCCGTCGCCCACCAGCAAAGTGACTCGCATAATAACCACTGGAGAGGGTATCTACGCGGACTGCATGCCCTCGAGAACTCGCATGTATAAACATTCCGTTTCCAGAGTAAATACCTACATGCGATACGCCACGTCGTCCTGCAGTGTTACGGAAGAATACCAAGTCGCCTTTCGTCAGCGATGCCTTTGCAATATGCTGTCCAACACCGAACTGTTCGGCTGCGGTACGGGGAAGACGAACTCCAACTTTACGGTACATCGCTGATGTGAAGCCTGAGCAGTCGAACGTACCACCACCGCTCGTTCCATAGCGATACGGCGTACCACGCTGTAAATTCGCACGGCTCATCAACGTTGAACGTGTCGGATTACTTGTTTTGTTCGAATTCACCACAACTTGAGCGAACCCGACAACTGATGAGCGTTTTTCAGCAATCGGGTCAACGATAACAAGCTGATTTACATCGGCCGATTTGACTGTCCGAACTGTCTCAGGCAACTGACCGTTGCTAACGTTAGGGACGTTGTCATCCGGGTCCGATTTGGCTTCAGGTTTAGTAACGTACCTTTGTGAAGTGGTTGGTTTGACATGTGGCTTGGGTAGCGTCTTGCGCGGTACCTTTACGACAGCAGCGGGTGACTTAACCACTTTTGTGGTGACAACAGTTGACGAGGTAACCGAGACGAGGTCACGTCGAATCCACCCTATGGTTCCACGTTTGGTTTGCACTTGGACCCATCCGGATTTGGATGCAAGTACCGTAAGCGATGCAGCATGATCCAACAGCCCAAGGGTACGTCCGGATTCTGTAGGTGCTTTCCGGAGTTTGGCAGTAGATACACGAACTTTTGCAGTCCTGACTTCCGTACGAACTGAAATAGTTCTACCAAACGCCAACGATTGGGCAATCAAAGCAAGCACCAGCGGTGCAAGTAACATCCGTAAGGTATGCATCAAGTGAATACTAAGGCGTAAAGATTCAACGCGCAACAAACTCAAACAATTGTTCTACATGATAGTTACTCATTCCACTCAACTACCTAATTTGTGGAAAACAACTGTTTTTCGTAAACGTAATAAGTACCATCAGGCAGTTTGACTTGACCGTCACTTTGAGCGGGCATCGTCCTGAAGTTCCACCCGATGTAAATTTCGTCACCATCATCACCCACGACCCTCAAAACGCGAATCGGGCGCTTGCGTCCACCAAGAAATCGTACCAACCGCCGGATACCGGCTAATGATTGTTTGGGTTGCGCTAAGACTAGCCATCCGCTTTCGGTTTTAAGGCTACCGGAGATGCACTTCTTCAATGTCGAGGATTGTAATCTTGTCCATATAAAGTCATCAAAGCCGGTTGTCAGTTCGTCACGAGCCATGAGTACGATTGCACAAGCTAGAATCGCCATGCCTGGAATCGAGAGAAGATGCTGAGCGCTTGTTATTACGTATATCGCAAAGGTCAAAAAGCCAATTCCGATAATCATCACGACAGTAGCCATGGCTCCGATCATTGCTAAGGCAGCACGCATGGCATGCCAAACAATCGTTTTCCTTATAAGCAATCCGGGCACAAACGATTATATCGGAGGTGACCAGTATCCGTATTCTGGTAACATAATGGTATGTACAGCACCATCGAAGGTTCACTTGTCGCAAATGACAGTCGTATAGCAATTGTAGTTTCCCGCTTCAACTCGTTCATAACGGAACGCCTTGTCGAGGGTGCAATTGATACATGGCGACGACATGGCGGTGATGACAGTGCGATCACAGTGATTCGTGTTCCAGGCGCGTGGGAGATTCCTGTCGCAGTTCGTAAAGTTGCACAGTCTGGCAAGGTGGATTCTATCGTTGCGCTCGGCTGTTTAATGCGCGGAGCCACCGCTCACTACGATCAAATTGCGTCCGAATGTGCTAAAGGCGTCACTCAAGTTATGTTGGAAACAGGCATTCACGTATCCTTTGGAGTCGTAGCTTGTGACACGTTGGAACAAGCCATCGATAGGGCTGGGGCTAAGTCTGGTAACAAGGGAGCAGAGGCTATGCTTGCATCGATTGAGATGATTAATGTGCTTCGCCAGATTGCATAGACAGCTGTCTGCCTGGTGAACTTTCGGAATTACGCTCGCTGTTTAATCGCAACGCTTGTCTTTCTTGTAATCCCGAGTGGAGCCATAGGTGAATCAGTTCGTATTCCTGGGTTGGACGTGCCGTTGTGTGGAATACGAACTAAGGCAGTACACGGAAACCAGCTTGCGCTAAAACAGTATCTTTCTCATTTCAGCCGTACAGATCTAAGCGAACAATCCTTAGAGAGCGTCCTCGATTCAAATGGTCGTCCTTGTTTCCGTCCAGTGCTAAAAAATACATCTGTCGCACTAATCCAGCGTGTTTTGGAACTTGGTTATGCTGATTGGGACCCGTCGTCGGGGATGCTTGATCTCGATAATTGGATTATGGCCTCAACTCATTTATCGCCGGACACCACGCGTGGCGACGGAGTTGGCATTGGTTCAAAAGCCGAATCTCGGACCGCGAGACCGATTCCGTGGAAGTTTGTGCTCGTCGTAATGTTTGGATTGAGCACGGTAGGATTGGTGGTCACCCTAAGCAAACTTTCACCGTTACTTACCCCAAGGTCATCAATTGCAGCGTTGATTGGTGGCGGCTATAAGACAAAGATTCGCGGCATAGCGATCCCAATATCCGAAGCACTTTCCGTTATGAACACCGATGTTAGAGCTATCGCATATAGACGAACATTGCGTAAATATCGCCATAACGGCTGGCAATTGATCGAAGATGTTAGTGATCTGGTTCGGTGCTGTATTGATGACGGAACAGGTTCCGTAGATATAGACATAACCCATGCACATGTGCATTACAGCAACACTGTAACAATCTACAATGACATCCCAGGCGAACCTATTAACCGGACGCCATACGTTGATGACACCTTTGTACAAGTACGATATATCCCAGTGGGTGCAATTGTAACGATTATTGGGATGTTGGATGAAACAGAAACGGGATATCGTGCATCTAGAGTTGTTCAGGTTTACGCCGGGGATGAACGCTCCGAAGTTCGTCGCCTCAAGATCCTAGTGTTTACCAGCGTCTGCTTGATACTGTTTTCGAGCATGATGTTTTTTGTACTGCCTCAAAGCAGATAGGAGTTTGCTTAGTATGTTTGATGTGTACTGCCTCTGTAATCCATTGTTTGACATCCTTGCGACAACATCTGATGACCTCCTTACTGAGTGTGGCTCTGAAAAGGGAGCAATGACATTGGTGTCAGTTGAGCACCAGCGACGATTGCTTAGTCAGGCAGCAATGGAAATCACTGCGCGTGAAGCTGGTGGTTC
>JBEDDQ010000208.1:0-4449 GCA_041176185.1 Armatimonadota bacterium
GGTGTGCGAGCGGATGAGGATTGTCCTCCGTGATGCGTGACGGTGGCATCGGAAACCAGGACTGTCGTCAGTCCGGCTTGCCTCGCACGCCAGCACAAATCGGTATCCTCACCATAGAACATAATGTCTGGATTGTAGCCGTTTAATGCATCCCATGTAGCCCGCTTTAGTGCAATACACGCACCTCCAACCCAGCTGACAACGTGTGAGCCGGTTTCTGCATGGTCGACTTCACTGCGATCAAGTCGCCCAGTCCACTCACTGGCAAAGCTTGGAAAACGTGCCCAGCTGGGCTGCAGGGAACCATCCGTGTTTAAGAGGCGTGGCGCAGCAATCCCAACACGGGCATCGATCAGCGCCGCCTGTAAGCGCTGAATGCTGCCGTGGTGAAACTCAGTATCGGCATTGCATATGATGATGGTTTCTCCTGATGCTCGATCAGCACCAAGGTGTGCGGCCGCTGCGTACCCTGTCGATGAAGGTGCTGTGACGACTATGTTGTCGTAGTGTGCCAGTACCTCAGCAGTGCCATCTGAAGAGCCGGTATCGACAACAATCGCCTCGATATTTTCAAACGGCTCAAGCGAGGCAAGGCATTTCACCGTCAGTGCGCATGTGTTGTGACTGATGATAATGATGGAAATATCCATGCGGGCGGATTGCATTATGCGCGCTGTTCCATTCACTCACCCTCAGCTTTTCCAAGCCCCACACCCGCTGCAAGCCAGAAGACAACCGGGGCGCCAAAGTGTGCGAGGCCACCGATTTGAGTCTGCCCGGTTGTTCTGCAAGGTACTAAAAAATCCCTCACCCAACCACCTCAGACTGAAAATCCTCAGCTTTTCCAAGCCCCATACCCGCTGCAAGCCAAAAGACAACCGTGGCGCCAAAGTGTGCGAGGCCACCATTGTGATACGTCGGAAACAAGTAGTCTCCAAGGAAACTCGCAAATGCAATCGCCGTGCAGCCCGCAGCAATTCCCGTAACGAGCGTGTCATTTCGCGAACGTTGCCAAAGGTGATGCAGAATTGCGCCGATCATAGTTAGCAGCGACAAGAGTCCTGCCCACCCCGTCTCGGACAGCGTCTGCGCTATCGTCCCGTGGGCACTCGTAAACTGCGTGGTGTTCCAGACATCCCGGCGACCGTAATACTGATTCACCATCCGGTAGTTCCCAGGCCCCACGCCCAGCGGAAATGCCTCGGCGTAGCGGACAGCCGCAATCAACATCCGGGTGCGGTCATTTTCAAACATCCCCGGTGCACGATCACCAAGCGACCGCGTCCCCCACTCCATCTGACCACCCGCATAGAAGTTCGGACGATAAAGGCGGTCAACCACGCTGTCAGCCCGCACCAAAACGAAAATTCCCACAATCGCAATCATCCACCAAGACAGCGTCCGACGCATGCGGTAGAGAACTAACATCCCACTAAGCGTCACCGCAACCAATCCAGAAACCCACTCCGCGCCAATGATGCCACTGACAACCACGCATGTCAGCGCAAAACATCCGGACGCGATACGCATGACAGGCGAATACTGAACCGATGCCGCAGCATACACGGCAAGCCCAACGGCAACTGCGCGGCCAAACACCGCAAAGGCTGGCGCGTAACCCGATAGTGGTGACAGACTGACAATCAGCGACAGGACACCACCAGCGAGAAGCGCATTCAGGAGCAGGTCCCGATGCCCTTTTTGCGCAAGCAAAGCGCCAATGGGTAGGGCAAGCATGGCCATCAGGCGCAAAGCCAGCTCAACCACATTCACCAGCGGCTGCTGTTTATAGGTTGAATACTCTGCAACATTGATGTCTGGAAATAGCGCATTGTGTCCGACCGACCAGAGTGAAATGCTCATAAAGACGGCCATTGGGATCCAGATAGCCCTTGGTATCCCGATACGTTTTCGTTCCCGGATCAGTGGCAGGAGCATCCCGATAATCGCTAGGAGCGCCAGCCCCTCCCCGATATAAAGCCCTTTAATTTCGCCGCTTCCACCCTGTGTTAGCCCGGGCGTCCCGATGCTAATCCAGCCCATCACAAGGAGTAACACCGTCGGCCATTGTGGGCGGATGACGGACATCCAGATTGCGGCGACGCCAAGGGAGGCGATTCCGAGCCAGCTGATGGCACGGGTTCCAGCACTCGATGCAACAAGTCCGGTCACGCCGATTGCAAGCCCGACAACCACGGCGATGAGGAGCGTAAACCAGGATGTCCATATTCTGGATGCGAGTGGGTCACGCTGCGTCCCAAGAGGAGCGATAGCCATTAGGCCCGGGCTCCTGCGGCAGTCATCAGGATCTCTTCAAGCGCCTTTACAAGCACTGTTTCTGCTGCAGTCACGCTGTGCGGCAGTGGAACATCAGGTGGATTCTTCAAAAACGCAACACATGCGGCCGCGAATGCATCGGCGGAATCAGGCGCTTCATTTACGTACCGTACACCTGGGGATGTTGGTGTAGAGCTGCCATCCGGGAACGTCACCAGCGGCACACCATGGATGATGGCGCATTGGTTTTTGACGCGTGAGCCGTGACCGCTGTGAACAGGGTTAATGGCGAGAGCTGCTTTGCTGTAGCACAACGAGATGTCATCCACCCAGCCGCGCTGGGTAACGCCTAAGGGCAGGCCATCCGGGCACAGAGGGGCCCCACGACCAACAATCTTGAGTTCTACACCTGACATTTCCTTTTGGATTGTCGGCAGAACGGCATGAATAAACCAGAGAATGCCATTCCGATTCGGCTGGTAATCGAGATTTCCAGCAAAAATCAACGAAAGTGGAATTGGGTTTCGGGTGTAGTCAGCATCCCGAATGGCTTCGTTTGCCACCACTTTTATCGTTGGCTTCGGCCCAATAACCTTATGCCCGGCAGCTCTCTCGGCATCTGTTACGACGGTAACGGCCATTGCGCGCTTCATGACCGCTTGCCAAAACACGATTGAGCGCAGGCGAGTGGGTAATCGGGCATCCATTATCCGCGATGGCTCCCACTGATCGACGACAAACGGGACATGTCCAACGGTTGTCTGGGCTGCTGTAATCAGAGCGCCATCGGCTTCGAGAGCAAGGATGACATCGGGTTTGAACGTCGCGAGCGGACCAGAAAGCTCGGGGATGAAAGCTTGCATCCGCTGCATATCCCGGGGCCGGGTGTCAAGTGAAAATCGTCGGGGTACATCACCTAGCGTTTCTCCCCGTGGCCACCGGAATGTTAGAAATTGCGAGACACATCGTGGGCTATATTCGAGTGCCGGGATGCCATGGGATGGCTGCTGGAGACCGTAAATGACAAAGACATCGTGGCTTGCGGCTAGCCCATGGATGACTAAATCCGCGCGCTGACGGCTCCCGGAATCAACGGGCCAAGGGTTCCAGGGGCTAATGATAGCGATGCGCATGAGGATTCGACGTTACTTCCGGCTGCAATGTACAATCAGTCTATCGGTCTGCGTACAGCGTACGTATAGATGCGGAAAGGGAAATCTCACCATGAGCACAGCGTTCAATCCACCTCCTAAGCCAAAGAAAGCCCTCTCGCCGTGGGCGTGGACTGCGATCGGATGCGGTGGGTTGTTCACCGTCGCCATCCTGGCCCTCATTGTGTTTGTTACAGTGATCGCTGGAAATGTCAAAACGGAAATGGCAAAGCCATTTGACCGCGCCGCTGTCCTGTCCGTCATTGGGGACCTCCCACTGTACCCGGATGCATCCATTAACGAGCTGCAATCGAAAGCTGCCCGGGCTGGCCTCAAGGCGATGAGCTTTGCCATCCCTGCCGGAAACTCCGCTGCCCTCGCCCTCGACTGCAATGCCCCTACAAGCAAGGTCATTTCCTGGTACGACGAGGAGCTGGTCAAGCAAGGCTGGAAGCCACTTGGTATCCGCGAAAACACCGGACGTAATCAACAACATCAGTACATGAAGAACAAAGACATGGCGCTTGTTCAGGTCCAGGACTCGCCAAAGGGCGACAGCAAGACCATCATCCTGATGCGCTTCCGTGACCTCAAGAAGTAAGCCAACATCCTCATGACTCTCATCCCCGCCCGCATCAACCGCCCTGTTGTGGATGTCTGGAAAACAACCAGTCGCGACAGCGAACGCATCTCACAACGGGTACTCGGCCAGCCGATGACGATCACCGAGATTATCGATGAACGCTGGTGTGTCGCTGTCGGGGATGACACCTATGCAGGTCATGTCGAGCTGCGTTTTCTGACGCAGGGAGTGGCATCCCCTGATGCCATGGTTTGCGTCCCCTTTGCAAGCGTCCGTCAGTCTCCAGAGCGTAGCGCAACGCTGGTGGTTCGCCTGTCGATAGGTTCGTGCGTAACCCGACTGGAAAACCAAGGGCAATGGACACAAATTGGCTTTCCAGGTGGCGAAACCGGCTGGGTGATGACCGTGCAGCTCACAGCTATCCCAGATCTAGAATCT
>JBEDDQ010000209.1:0-2582 GCA_041176185.1 Armatimonadota bacterium
GCTCTGATTGCTTCTTGTTTCGGATGAAGATAGCTCGCTTGCCACTTGATAAAAGCTTTACAGCGCCATCAAAGGTGTCCAGTCGCAAGCCAGCTGCACGTTGTTTTTCATCGGGTCCATGACACTTTAGACAGTGATTGGAGAGGATTGGGCGGATATCCCGATTGAAGTCAATGTCGGTGGGGCCTGTCGACGACGGCGTGCCCGGTTTGAGCAGAAGTCCAATAATCAGCGCAAAAGTTAGTCCAGCCGTCATAGTAAGTTTCCGATGCTCCTAAATGGTTATTTCCGCATCGGGGGAGTGTAAGTCCTGCATCGGGACGCAGAACTTACACAATTACATATGCATGATGGCTTTTATGCCCCAATTGCATCAAGAATCAGCGATGCACCACCGTAAATGCCTGCGTCATCGCCGAGTTCGGCTGGGACAATCGGGCAGACATCAACCATTGTTCGGATACCGTTTGCGCGTGTTGAACGCCTAATCGGTTCCAGTATGAGGTCACCCGCACCGGCAACGCCGCCACCGATAGTAATCATTTCAGGATTGAGAAGATTGATAATGGAAGCGATTCCGAGACCGATAAAGTAGCCAGTCTCATCAAAAGTCTCAATAGCAACTTCATCGCCAGCAATTGCGGCATCGGAAATCATTTTCGGTGTAAGGAAGTGCCAGTCTTGCTCAGCAAGGATGGTCTTTCGTCCAGCGCTGATTTTTCGCGCGCATCGCTCTACGATTGCGGAAATTTGGCCCATGGCTTCAAGGGAGCCAAATGCCGCAGCGCCACCTCTGTTGCCAGCAGCAATGATGATGTGTCCAATCTCTCCTGCTCCACCGGTCGCACCTGTCCAAAGCTTGCCATCAAGGATGATTCCGCCTCCGATACCCGTGCCCAGAGTAACCATCACCATATTGCGGACGGCTTTACCCGCACCAAAGCGGAACTCACCCAAGGCTGCGACATTTGCATCATTGCCCATAAGTACAGGTAGCTCGGTGGCTGCACTGACCTTTTCGGCAAGTGCCACATTCAGGTACTGCTGACCATTATCGTAAAAGTTCGGTGCCCACAGCACATGCGTGCCTTCCGGGTTGATGTGACCGGGGACCCCAATACCAAGACCAGCGATTTTATCGTTGGCGATGCCTGCTGCTGAAATAGCCTGCGCCACGGCATCGGCAATTTGTGCCACCGTTCTGTCAACGCCTTCCATCGCCAAGGATGGAGCCCGACCGCCACCAAGAGAATGTCCATTTCGGTCAAGGACTGCGGCTCTGACATTCGTCCCACCCAGGTCAACGCCGATTACATACTCTGCTGCGCTATTCCAACTCAAAGTCTGCCTCCACTGAGTCTCCATCTAGTTACTCCCGAGGAGTAAACATAAGCCTCGGGCGAAGTATCACATTTTGGTTGTCTGGATGTCAATCAGGATACTCAACATCGACAAATTCTCAGTAATCATCGGAACTTTCTGACCCGGTTATGTTCGGTGAAATTCACATTGATGGTTGGTGTGAGAAATACCACAGTGTCATCATGATATTGAACACGATGAATTGGCTGCCCACGGTTTGACAGGCGCCGATGCTCGCCCTAAAATCGACCTATTAACAATACCGGGTGGAGACTCAGTGGAGGGCCAGTGGAGCCCCCGTGGAGTCTGAGTGGTGACCCGGTGGATGGCGGATGTTTCAATCCGCTGAATAGGATAAGCGTACACTAAATTGGCATTTCGAGGTGAACATTACCACGCTGTGGACGACAAGGGAAGAGTCATCATTCCCTTGAAGTTTCGCAGTGAACTCGGTGCCACATTTGTAATTACCAAGGGTGTTGGCGGATGCCTTTTCATCTATCGGGAAAAAGACTTTCAAGTCATTGAAGAAAAACTCCAATCGCAACCTGTGCTTGATCAGCATGCGCTGCTGATGAAGCGATGGTTGTTTGCAGGAGCTTCTGATATCCAAGTCGATTCCCAAGGGCGTATCGCAATTCCCGCATCCCTCAGGCTCCACGCGGGTATCTCTGAAAACTCAGACGCCGTCATTGCAGGTACTGGCGAGAAGATTGAAGTTTGGTCACGGGATTCATGGATGCAAATGAACGCATCCATGGACGAGGGCAAGCTCATCGAGGCGGCGCAGCGCACCGGTCTGGGAGCTGACCTCTAATGTCAACGTACCACGTACCCGTGATGCTTACGGAATGCATTGATGGCTTACGCATCAAGCCTGGTGGCACATACGTCGATGCGACAACTGGTGGCGGGGGACATTCGGTTGCCATTCTCGACCACCTAGCTGGGACCGGCAGACTGATTTGTCTGGATCAAGACAAGGATGCACTGGCGGCTGCAAAACTGCGGCTAAGTGCGCATCGAAATGTTGAATTTGTGCAATCAAACTTTGGCGAGATCGCGCAAGTGATTTCTGAGTATGCTCCTGCCGGAGTTGATGGCATCCTGTTTGACCTCGGAGTGTCGTCGTTTCAATTGGATACGCCAGGGCGTGGTTTTGCAATCCGCTTCAAAGGTCCTCTTGATATGCGAATGGACCAGGCGAGCGATTCTGAAAC
>JBEDDQ010000210.1:0-4761 GCA_041176185.1 Armatimonadota bacterium
CCGTAAATGCTGCATGACGTGAATCGACCATTCCATTACAATGGCACATGCATACACTCGAGGATACATGTAAAGTTGTCAAAGCATTTGTGATAGGCGAATCTGGCAGAGGCGGTAGGACAGCATTTGATCGCGACCGAGTAACTGCCGCGATTGCAGCCGGCAAACTTACAATAGAAAATGGTAAGCAGATCTCTACTGGCGGACCGGTATGGCGTGAGGTTCCCGTCGCAGCAGATGGCACCTATGCTGAACGTGAGCTTCGTGGTGGGTATGTCGCACTTGTCGTTCATTCGGTAGCTGACCAAACGGTTGTTGTTAGAGCATCCGGACACGGCGTGTTCTATGGGCCTGGAGTCGTGCACGGGGGTGATCCGTATGGCACGGATGCCTTTCACTTTCCTTTGCACCTGAAGCAGGGAGACAACCAACTGCTTTTCTCAGTCGGGCGTGGACGACTGGCTCTTCGATTTGAAGCTGCAAGCAACACTGCGTTCATTAGTGGTAATGACCTTACCATTGGAGATATTGTTCCTGGTTCCACGGATAGTGTGTACGCGGGTGTTCAAGTCGTGAATCCTGGTGATGCCGGATATTTCATGCTGATGGCTACGATTGAACCTAGGAGCACAGCAAGTCACATTGTTTACCTCCCATCACTGTCATCAACCAAGATTCCTGTGAAACTTCCACTTTGTGAGAAGATTAGTGCCGATGTTGTTCCGGTAGAGTTCGAGCTGGTTGACTGCGGGAAGCAACGTCAGGCGAAAAGTAAGCGATTGATGAGAGATGGCTCATCAAAGGTTGTTAGCACGATAAAGGTTTCGACGCGCGTTCGTAGGCCGCAGGATACACGAAAGAACACGTTTATCTCCGATATTGATGGCAGTGCTCAGTATTACGGTGTGCGCCCGGCACAAAGTCGCCAGCAGATTCCGAATCTTGTTTTGACGCTTCATGGAGCATCGGTCGAAGGGATGGGACAGGCGGAAGCGTACGGTAACCATGCAGACATTAATTGGATTGCTGCCACAAACCGTCGCCCATATGGTTTCGACTGGGAGGACTGGGGCCGCAAGGATGCCATGGAAGTTCTCTCAGACGCAAGTACAAGGTTTCCAATGCATCCGGCAAAGGTTCACTTGGCTGGCCATTCGATGGGTGGTCATGGCACATGGGTAAACGGTTCCCTCTACCCATCAACGTTTGCATCAATCGCTCCAAGCGCTGGATGGGTATCGTTTGCATCCTATGGAGGAGGAGCGCGTAATCCTCAACAGCCTGATGCCATCGACACCATATTTACGCGTGCGAACAACGAATATGACACTTTAAAGCGTGCGGGCAACTTAGATTATCCGAGTGTCTTTATCCTTCATGGGGATGCCGATGACAATGTCCCTGTAACAGAAGCTCGTACGATGAAGTCTGTTCTCGAGAATCGACGACATCAACGATTTGGCTACCACGAACAACCTGGTGCGGGACACTGGTGGGATGGTCCGCAGGGTGCGGGTGCCGATTGTCTTGATTGGCCAGGGATTACATCCTCTATCAAGACATCGATGGTTGGTAATCCAGATACGTTTACTTTCACCACGCCACACCCTGGCGTTTCCTCACAAGGATTTTGGGTTAGCATCCTTCAGCAACGCGTTTGGGGCGAAATGTCTAAGGTTTCCGCAAACTGGAAGACGTCACCAGCAGAGATATGGATTACAGCCGAGAATGTCGAACGCTTAGTGATCGCTGAACGTACTGCTTGCAAGCGACCGCAACTGGTCAAGATCAATGGCCAGACTTTGCAAATCCCCCAGTCTGGTGACGTCCACCTTATAAATGTTGCATCCAAGTGGCGTGTCGCTTCTTCCGTTCAAACGGGTGAGAAAACTCCGCAGCGTAGTGGTCCATTTAAGAACGCCATCAGTAATCGCTTTGCATTAGTACTCCCTACGGGAGGAAGTTTGGCTGAAAACGATTTGGCGCTTCAGATTGCCCGTTATCATCTTGAAACGTGGATGGTCCGCGGGAATGGACATATTGACATCTTTCTCGATACCGACCCATTGGACGAGAATCGAACCTATGTCCTTTACGGAAACAAAGATATAAATAAGGCTTGGAAGCGACTGGTGAATCAGCGCAATGTTGATGTCAGCCGTAGATTGGCTAGGGTTGATGGGCGCTCTGTTACAGGTGATGATGTCTTTCTCCTCGCTTGCCAGCCGCATCCAACATCTGAAACCAGTCATGTAGTCCTAGTTGGATTTACGGGTGCACCAGCGGCACGGGCTGTTCTGCGAGTTCCGATTTTTGTAAGCGGTGTCGCAATGCCTGACTGGATTATTGCGAAGACGGATGTGTTCCAAGTGGGGCGTGCCGGTGTCGTGGGAGCTGGTTACTTTGACTCCACGTGGAAGCCATCAAAGGAGCAGTCCGCATGGCGTTGATCACCTTTGTAACTGCTGCTGTTGTTGCATCGAGCCTCGTGCAGCAAAATGTTTCAGCCTCTGACCTTGCTGCCATCAAAGCATCCTCCAGCGTCATTCGTAAGACAGTAACCCCTCAGTGGATTGGAACCGGCGATCGCTTTTGGTATCAGCGCGAACGTGAGCCCAATAAGTTTGAATTTGTTTTAGTCGATGCCAAGGCAGCTACCAGGCAAATTTTCCCAACCAAGGATGCATTAGAGCTTCAGGTTGGTGTCGTGTCGTCTACTTCTAAACTGGAGTTACAAGAACGCGCACCAAGGCAGCAAAGGGGAATCGAATCGCGGGAAGTGTGGCTTACGTTTCGAAACCAAACGGAGCAATCTATTGAACTCATATGGGTCGATGCTGGAAAGGCCCAGTCATATGGATCGGTCGAAGCTAAAGGAAGCCGGCGCCTGAGAACCTTTTCGGGGCATCTGTGGCAGGTAAAGCGCAGCGATGCATCAAGTGCTGGTTTTGTGCGAGCGGGCACTAGCGATGCAGAGGTCTCGGTTTCTGATGCATCTCCTGCACGTGCTGCCTCTAAGACTACTAAAAGGCGTTTAGTCCTCAGAAATCACAATCTGGCCATTGCCGGCGATGATGGAACGCCCAAAATGGTTACCAAATCAGGTACCGATGCGGACGGATTTAGTAACAATCGTGTCTGGATTTCACCTGATGGGCGTCATGCAATTGCATTTCGTGAAACCAAGCCAAAGTCACATCCAATTACGTTACGGAATACCCGGCCAAAGAATAGTGTTGAGCCGACTTATGAGACAATCGAATATCCAAAACCTGGAGATGCCATAGCAAAGCCGACCGTTGTCCTCATTGACTTGGTGACTGCCACTGAAACACCTCTGTCTTCTGACTTAATTCCGAACCCGTGGAGCCTGACACAGCTTGGGAATGACCCATGGGCCGATGGGGTCACATGGGGGCAGGATTCAAACCACGCTTGGTTTGTTTATAACCAACGTGGACATCAGCTTCTGCGTTTGTGCCGCATCGATGTCCAGTCCAAGAGCATGACGTCTGTTCTGGAAGAAACGTCAAAGACATTTATTGACTATCAGGCAAAGTATGGGGCCTGGTTGAGCAAAGATGAGTCCACGCTCTATTGGATGTCGGAGCGCACTGGCTACAACCATATTTATGCCCTGGATCCTCAAAAAGCTGCTGGTCAAGTCTTGAAACCAGTAACATCCGGCAGCTGGAACGTAAAGTCTGTTACCGGATATCAACGTGACCTTAATCTCATGGATCTTTCCATTGTCGGTTATCACGAAAAACAAGATCCGTATTACGTTCATCATGCCGTGCTTGACCTCAAGAAGAACAATCTAACGATGCTGACAGCCGGTGATGGAACACATCGTATTCAGGTCTCGCCAAACCGAAAGTACCTTGTTGATACGTGGTCACGGGTCGATAATGCACCGGTTTCCGAGCTACGGGATGCGTCCTCTGGCAAGCTCATCCTTCCACTTGAAGTTGCAGATACATCGCGACGCGACGTGCTAGGAATCCCGAACATTGAGCGCTTTGTGGCTCCCGGTCGAGATGGGAAAACGCTGATCTACGGTAATGTAATCCGCCCAATCGGCTGGTCGCAGGACAAGAAATACCCTGTTATTGAGCAGGTGTATGCTGGTCCTCAGGATCATTATGTTGCGAAAGCCTGGACCGATCACATGGGCTATATGCAGCGTCTCGCAGACAAGGGATTCATTGTCGTACAGCTTGATGGAATGGGCACGAACTGGAGAGGAAAAGCCTTTCATGATGTGTGCTATAAGAATCTGAAAGATGGTGGATTCCCTGATCGTATTGCATGGATTAAGGCATTGGGAGCCAAAGATTCCAGCGTTGATCTGTCGCGGGTTGGTATCTATGGAGGCTCAGCCGGTGGCCAGAATGCCATGGCTGCACTCATCTGGCACGGTGATTTTTACAAAGCGGCGGTAGCAGACTGTGGATGCCACGATAACCGTATGGACAAGACCTGGTGGAATGAGCTTTGGATGGGCTACCCTGTGGACGATTCCTATCGGCTTTCCAGCAATGTAGAGTTTGCGCATCGAATTACCGGTGACCTGTTGCTGGTCGTTGGAGAGATTGACCATAATGTTGACCCGGCATCGACCATGCAGGTCGTAGATGCGCTCATCAAGGCGGACAAAGACTTCGACTTACTTGTCATCCCGGGGAGTGATCACGGGGCCGCGGAGTCGCCGTATGGTCGACGACGTCGGACAGACTTCTTTGTCAATAAACTCATCGG
>JBEDDQ010000211.1:0-3000 GCA_041176185.1 Armatimonadota bacterium
TGGCGACATAGAACCCTGATGACGTTGGCATCGACGACGGCACGGTGGGCATCCGAGCTAATCGATGAAACCGCTGCTGCTGTGTATGGACCGACACCTGGGAGTGCAAGCAGGTCATCGTAGGATGTCGGAAACACTCCAGCGTGTTCGCTAAGGACAATCGATGCTGCCTTGTGCATATTCCTGGCGCGTGCGTAGTATCCAAGGCCCTGCCAGTGCATCAGGACATCATCGAGGGGAGCATCCGCAAGTGACGCCACCGTTGGGAATCGCTCCATCCACCGCAGCCAGTATGGTGTTGCCGTCACCACCTGCGTCTGCTGCAGCATCATTTCCGAAACCCATATCGCATACGGATTCTTGGTCAATCTCCACGGCATTTCGCGTTGATGGACATCAAACCAGGTCAGGAGGGCTTGCTTGGATGCGGGAGTCACGGCAAACAGTGTGGCATAAAAAACACCCCGATGAAAGCCACCGGGGTGTCAGAAGTCGCATCAACTCGGATGCAAGCAAGCTAGTGAGCGAGCTTGATTTCCTCGCCATCCGCAACCTTAGGCTCCTTGAAGAAGATCTGGAAGCCGATAGCAGAAAGCAGTGTCAGGACCGCTGGGACGATGAAGATCATCGGCCAGTTGACAACGTTTTCGCCATTGACAACGGTGGTAAAGCCATCCTGCAGCTTTCCAGAAAGGATGGAGCCGAGGTAGTTACCAATGCCGAGTGTTACCAATGTAAACAGCGACTGTGCGGAACCACGGATGTCCTTCGGTGCGACACGGTCGATGTAGAAGTAGCTGGTGACGAAGACGAAGGCGAAGCCGACTCCGTGGAGGGAGAGGGACAACACAACCGGAGTTACAAGCTTGGTCGCAAAGATGAAGTAGCGCAGCGCCCAGGCAAGCGTTCCGATAACAAGCGTCGTACGCATCCCGAACTTGCGGATTGCAATCGGTAGCAACACTGCCAGCGAGATGACTTCCGCAATCTGGCTGGTCGCCTTGTAAGGGGCAATCTGCGATTCAGGGACACCCAGACTGCCAAGGAACTGGCCGGAGAGGGTGTAGAAGAACTGAAATTCAGCGGATGCTACCAGCGAAATCAGAATGAATGCTGTGAAGCCAGGGACCTTCTTGAAGAGGTCAAATGCCTTCATGAATGCCCATGGATCTGGTGCATCGGTCTTAGGAGGCGTGTGTGGAACCAGGAAGGATGCGATTGCCCAGAGGACGGCTGCACCGGTCGAAATGGTCATTTCCGACACAGGAATAGACTTGAGGTTTTCCTTCGCCCACATCACTGCAAATGCAACAACAACCCATCCAATCGTACCCATGGTACGAATCATGGAGAAGGCTTTTTCGCGCTCTGCTTCGGTGGAGCCTTCCTCTTGGCTGAGGTGATACAGGGTAATCGAGTTGCCGATACCAATTGTTGGAGCGAATGCAATCGACCAGATAACGAGCCAGAGACCGAGGCCACTGACAGGAATCAAGCCACCAATCATGTCTCCGACCTGAGTCTGACTGGACATCACGTATGCAGAACCTGCACATACAATGCCTGCCACACCCATGAAGACTTGACCGGGAACCTTGCGGTCAACAAGCTGGCCACCCACGAACGGGACGACAATACAGGCAAGCCACAGGATTCCAAAGATGGCGCCAATCGCAGCACCAGGCGCCTTGAAAATGCCATCCGGGCTACCCAGCGTAGCACCCAAAACCGGGGCCCAGGCACCCCACGCAGCATACTGGAAGAACATCATGGCTCCGAGAAGCACACGCGTTCGCAAATTTTTAGACATTCAGAAGGACTCCCTCGTCAGATTCGAAATAGTTTAACAGAAGATGTCAAATTCGGGGGCGACTCAGCATCTACCCGCCTGCCATTAAACACCAAGCTTACGCAGACTCTCCCGGATATTGGTGGCTGCATCCAGTGGTGTAGGCCCAAGGGGCGTTGGTGTCAGTACCTCGCAGCAGAGAAAGCCGCTGTACCCAATGGCCCTAAGGACATCCACATAGTGCTGCAGCGGCAGCCTCCCCGCGCCGGGAAGCACCCGGTTACCATCGAGAGCCGTCTCCGCCGTCGTATCGCTTCCCGCATCGTTAATATGCGCATGCACAACCAACGCATCCCCAAGAGGGATCAGCGAATCGGCATCCGTGGATGTCGTATCCAAATGATAGCTGTCGACCAGCAGACCCAGCCCATCGGGGCCAATCGCACTAATCAGCTCCAAGGTTTGATCAAGCGTCCAAATGGTTGGGAAAGCACCCATCGCATTTGCACCACCAGCCCGCAAATGATGCGGACCAACAAACTCGAGGCCAAGACGGACATCATGTGCATTCAGGACGGCCATAATGCGCTTAAATCGCGCCACCGTTCTAGATGTCCATTCATCGGTAGTGACATCGCTTGCCGGAGGAATCCACGTGCAACACCGATCACTCCCAACAGCAACCGCAGCCGTGACACGCTCCGCAAAGCCCGTCATTCCCTCTTCGAACTTTTCATCGGAGCCGCGCCACTCAACATCGAGGCCAAAGACCGCAGGAACCACGTTCAGCTCGGTAAGTCGTGCCTTTACACCCGCAAGGCCGATTTCATTAATGGCATCCAGAGCACCCTGCGCCCCAAAATCAAAGCCATCAAACCCGGTAGCGGATGCAAGCTCGGCGAAATCAAAGAACGAAAGACGTGTTGCGCCAAGGCCGGCGCCACAAAGGGATGTCCGCATCTACTTCCCACCTGCAAAGAGCAGACAAACCGGAGCAGGTACTGATATGTCTGTTCCTGTCGGCGTTAGATTTCCTGTGATCTGATCGATCTTGAAGACTGAAATATGGTTTGAATTCTGACCGGCAACCAAGAGAAACTGTCCGCCAGGCGCAATCGCAAAGTTACGCGGCCACTTGCCACGCACCGACTCCGTCCCGGAAAGTGCAATCGCACCTGTTTTGCCATCCGTTTTCATAATCGCAATCGAGT
>JBEDDQ010000212.1:0-3612 GCA_041176185.1 Armatimonadota bacterium
CTTTGATTTGTGTTTCCAATCGCGACTGCAACGTTGCGTCGAAGCCCGGCACGTCCAGTCCGTAGTACTGGTGTGCCAGCAAATGTTTGTTTAAACCAATCATCGGATGACAGGTTTCCGAACAGATTACCAAGGTCCATCGCACCAAGCGATGCATTCCATGCAAATCGGGTTAGGGTGTCGTTCGACGCCTGTGAGTTCCAGGGACAGATATCTACGCAAATGTCGCAACCAAAGATTCTGTTTCCCATCAGTGGTCGGATATCTACGGGGATGCTCTCCTTAGCTTCAATGGTCCAATAGCTAATGCACCTACGCGGATCGAGGGTATTGGGAGCAACGAGTGCTCCCGTTGGGCACACCTGCATGCATCGCGTACATGTCCCACAGCCTTCTAGTGGCTTTTCCTGGGTATCTGGTGTGATACACGCGCTTGTCAGAATGACCGATAGGAAAGCATAGTTGCCTAGACCAGGGACGATGACATTGGTATGCCGTCCCTGCCAACCAATGCCGGCACGAACAGCAAGCTCGCGTTCCGGAATCGGCGCAGAATCTGTTGCAGCGCGGGACTTCGAACCAGGAAACAACGTATCGACTTCCTTCATACCCTGCTTCGTCATCGATCGGATGACATTGTGATAGTCCAGCCCTTGCGCGTATTTGGCGATGATTCCATCTGTCGGACCTGCGACTATACTTGGGTGGTTGTAAGAAACAGCAAGTACAATGGCGGTCTGTGCCCCATCCAACAATTCAGAGACGCCAAGCGGACCTGTGCGTAGTTCTCTTCTTGTCGAGAGCCAAAGCATTTCGCCGGCGTAGCCAGCATTTGTCCATGCGCGCCAGTAGGGTTGATGGCGACTCGGTAGAGTATCGGTGAAACCGACGCTTGAAAATCCGCAAGCAAGCAGCGCCTGACGCAATTGCTCTTTCGGCTCAGCCTGCATGCTGTACTACCAAGATGCCATGAGTTTGGCACACCTTGAACATCATCACTATCTGATCATTCAGATACGGCAAAACGATACAATCGGGCATCATGTCACTCATACCGTTTGACAGCCCGTTTCGCCACGGTTTTGTCCGAGTAGCCGTCTCAAGTCCAGCTATTGTTATCGCCAATCCGAAGGCAAATGCGGATGCGATTGTGAAGACAATCCGCGATGCGGACAACGAGAGCATCCAAGTATTGGTAACGCCCGAGCTTGGGCTTTCTGGCTATACCTGTGATGAGTTGTTTCATCAACGTGTGCTCCAGCAGGGCGTTTTGGATGCGCTTCGAATTGTTTGTGCATCTACTTCAGAAACATCTGTCCTTACATTTGTCGGAGCTCCCATCCGCATTGGAGCAAAACTCTTCAACTGTGCTGTAGCGATCTGCAATGGAAACGTGCTGGGAATTGTGCCAAAACAACATCTTCCAGGTTACCGGGAGTACTACGAGCCGAGATACTTCACTCCATACTCTGGTGGCGTGATAGATGTTTCCATTAATGGGCACGATGTACCGTTTGGGAACGGGCTATTGTTTCAACTTGGTGATGATTCATCGGCGTTGGTTGGAGTTGAAATCTGCGAGGACGCTTGGGTTCCAGACACCCCTGCGACCCACCTTGCGATGGCCGGCGCGACGATTATTTGTAACTTATCGGCATCCAATGTTACGACAGGCAAACCGGATTATCGGAGGCAGCTGGTAAACAGCCACTCTGCTCGCCTGATTTGTGCCTATGCTTATGCATCCGGAGGAGCCGGAGAGTCATCAAATGATGTTGCCTGGGATGGCCACTGCATCATTTCTGAGAATGGAACATTACTCGCGGAGCATCAAACGTGGCTTGAGACGTCACCTGTATTGACGATTGCTGATGTCGATATCGACCGACTTCAGCACGACCGCTTGAAGTTTCATACCTTTGATGGAACTACCACCGGACGGGTGATTCTTGTGGAATCTCGGTTCTCTGGAAACAGCCTCCCTCTCAAACGGTCTATTCCACAATTTCCCTATGTACCGACCGATCACCACCAGCGTGACCAGCGTTGTGAAGAGGTCTACCAGATACAGGTGGCGGGGCTTGTCCAACGCTTACGGTCATCCGGCGTTAAGCGCATGGTAATCGGTATTTCGGGTGGCCTTGATTCGACACATGCCGCACTGGTTTGTTGCCGTGCAGCAGATGCTCTTGGCTGGCGACGGGATCAGATCACTGCTGTGACAATGCCGGGATTTGCAACATCAGCTCGAACGCTTGAGCAAGCAAACACCCTGATGTCTCTCCTTGGTATGGATGCATCAACGATTGATATCCGGCCAAGCTGTACACAAATGTTGCAGGATATTGGACATCCATTTGTCAATGGCGAGCCAATCTATGATGTGACATTTGAGAATGTCCAGGCTGGAGAGCGTACCAACCACCTCTTTCGGTTGGCGAACCATGTTGGTGGCATCGTCATTGGGACGGGTGACTTATCCGAGTTGGCGCTTGGGTGGTGCACCTATGGAGTTGGTGACCATATGAGTCACTATTCGGTGAATTGTAGTGTCCCTAAGACCCTAATCCAGTATCTGATTCGTTGGCTGGCGGAAGACACCCGGAACACTCCAGACCTTAGTCGAGTCTTGTTGGATATCGTCGAGACGGAGATCTCCCCCGAATTGGTGCCAGGCGGTGATGATGACGCAGCGCCATCACAGCGAACAGAAGCAAAGGTCGGCCCCTATGCGCTTCAGGATTTCACGCTGTTTTACATCACACGATTTGGATTTACACCAGCTAAGGTCTATTATCTGCTCATTCAGGCATGGGGTGAAACGTACAGCCCGGATGAGCTTGTTCACTGGCTTGAGCTGTTTATAAAACGATTCTTCCAAAACCAGTTCAAGCGGACGTGTATCCCCAATGGCCCAAAGGTTGGAAGTGGTGGTAGTTTGTCTCCCCGAGGAGATTGGCGAATGCCGAGTGATGCAAGCAGTGATCTCTGGTTGGA
Organism: Armatimonadota bacterium; assembly: GCA_041176185.1. Taxonomy (GTDB): domain Bacteria; phylum Armatimonadota; class Armatimonadia; order Armatimonadales; family Armatimonadaceae; genus CAIRTT01. The sequence goes on from JBEDDQ010000212.1 coordinate 2,998, forward strand.
GAATCTTCGGCATGCTTACCTAGAAGTTTCAGGCAAAGTATAGTCCGAATGTAGCCGGGCAGGATATTTGCATAACTACGGAACATCCGAGTCGGTGATTCGGTATAATCCATTGTACGACTGTCTTAAGTGGCAGTATTCCAAATGTTTATCAAGGGAACGATTGTATGTCTATCGCGCTGGAAGTATCGACGGAAGTAATGGACAGCTCCTGCCCACTCTCTTTGACAGAGCGTGCGGCACAGGAAGTTATGGATATCCTTGAGCAGCAGGGCAATCCGGATGGTGTTCGCTTGCGTGTTTATGTTGCAGGTGGCGGCTGCAGCGGCCTCCAGTATGGCCTGGCCCTCGATGAGAGCATCGATGAGGGAGACGAAGTGTTCTCCACAAGTGGTGTCGAAGTCGTCCTCGCCCCTATGGATATCAAGTACCTTAACGGTGCGGTTGTAGACTATGTGACCACAGCCATGGGCGGTGGCTTCAAGGTTGAGAATCCAAATGCAGTCAAGTCCTGTGGATGTGGCTCATCATTCTCGGTTGAAGATGATACCGAAGGACGAACGATTACCGGCGGTTGTGGAAGCTGCCCTAGCAAGGGTTAATCAGGTATCGGTT
>JBEDDQ010000213.1:0-3194 GCA_041176185.1 Armatimonadota bacterium
GAAGAATCCCCGCAAGGCTGTTTGTGTACAGCTGCGCGATTTCGCGTCGTCGTGTATTCCAGCCAGCAAGAAGGGGTAGTTTTCGCTTCAGAATGGCTGCCTGCACAGGATCTAGGCGACTGTTCATCCCAAGCGGAACATCAACTTGGTACTTGGAACGCCAGCCGTATTGCTTGATAGCCCTCACATTTGCGGCAATCTCCGGGGAATTACAGCAAAGCGCTCCGCCATCCCCGCACGCCCCGAGGTTTTTCGTTGGGTAAAAGCTGAAACAAGCAATATCTCCGAAGCTTCCAGCCATGGATTCATGCGCGTCCGCCGCACCACATGCCTGCGCACAGTCTTCGATCATCGCAACACCATAGGCCTGGCAGAGAGCCTGGATGGCAGTGATATCCGCTAGCTGCCCATAGAGATGCGTGACGATTACAGCCTTGATGGAATGATGTTTCAGGACAGCCTCGAGTGCAGCTGGGCACATGCAGAGGGAAGCATCATCGACATCTACATAAACAGGCGTTGCTCTCAGCGTATGCACTGCCGTTGAGCCATAAAAGCCGGCATTTGCAACCAGTGCAATTTCATCACCCTGTGTACAGTCCAGTGCTTTTAGCGCGAGGATCAGTGCATCGGTGCCTGATGCGCACGAAACGCAGTGGTCAACCCCGAGCATTTGGGCAAAGGTCTGTTCGAAGTCATTGACGAAGGAGCCGGCTTCGTACCAGGAAACGGATGCGACATCGGACATCGCCCCAAGCAACAGCTCACCAGGGTTTGTCTCAGACTTGTCGTACATCGAGATTTGAGGGGGCATCGCTATGCTCGTCCATCGATGGCAGTGCGGAGGAACGCATCGGATTCTGTGTTGCGTGCAGCATTTCGCATCGGGAAGATCGTGGCGAGCAAGACCATTCCAGCAATGCTCAATGCTTCAGCGACAAAAGCCATAAAAAGAACAACTGGATGTTCGGTGAACTGAATCCTCTTCGACCATGCGTAGAGATAGTCGCTGATAGCCATTCCGCGTGTGGATGGATCCAGCATCAGCGGTCGAAGGACACGCAGCAGCTTTCGCGTTTCCACCCAACCCGGGTGCGTCTGCGTATACTTTCTGAGCAGGATTGCACGGGCGTGTTGGTCACGCACAAGGTTAAAAACATCTGCTACGGCTAACCAAACCTCAGTTGCCCAGGGTACGTCGGTGCTGAGGTGATACGTGACGACAGTGTGCCCAGACAGAATGACACCCCCGATGCCTGCATCAAGTATCGAAAGGATGATGGCGATATGTGGAGCGACGGTGTTTAGGTTGATGTAGGCTTTTCGCAGGACAGCTCGTGCCGCGGCGACGCGGAAGACACCGGTGGAGCTCAGCAGAAGATTGGGCATAAAGTCCAGTTTTTCGGCGAGATCGGCGATGGTGCTACAGTGGAGTTCCAGATCAGCTGGGCGTCGAAGCTCATCCGGAATTGCAGTGGATTGCATGTTTATATACGCAGCCGTGGGGTTACGAGCTATTACATCTAAAATTCCGGTCACTGCATCCGGTTTTACTGGATCATCATCCGAGAGCGTCCAAACCCATGGTGTTTCAGCAAGCTCAAAGCAGCGGGTGACATTTGCGCCAGCTCCGACATTGGTGATGTTACGGATCACCCGGATGGATGCATCGGGGTGGTTGGCCTTAACCCAGTCCGTTAGATTTCGGGTGTCATCCGTGGATGCATTGTCAAGGACGAGGACACAGACATCTTGAGTAAGCAGGGGAACAAGCCTCGATAGATTGGTACAGAGCGTTTCGAAGCGGTTGTAAGTTGGTATTGCGATGGTGAGAATTGGTGGATGCATTATGTTTGCTTTTCCCAGCGAATGCACTGGCGGGTTTTCCCCCTGCAAGAGCCGGGCCACACACGGAGTTACATGCATCCGCAACTAGTAAATTAATAGTGCTTCAGTGGCATGAATGTTGCCCCATCGAGGAATTGTATGTCACCACTAGCTACCAGCACATGCCGTGTCTGCAAATCACATCGTGTCGCTTTGCTCGGGACATTTTCCGATGTGCCTCTGCCGGATGGCTCCCAGCCCGAGCTTTCTGATGCACTTGCGGACTTGCCGATCGCATTTTGCTCTGATTGCAACATGGTTCAGCGTGTTGGTGATGGCGACCTGTCGGACTACTATCGGGGCTTTACGTATACCGTTGGTGGAAGTCCATTTGTACATCGTTTTGTGAATGCACTTGCCGAGTACATCGTGGATGCAGTCAGCACCCAGGGACAACGTGGACCGCTTCGTGTTCTTGACATTGGGTGTAACACAGGAGAGCAGCTGTTGGCGTTTCGGGACCTCGGGTGTGATGTCATCGGCGTCGAGCCTGCGAGTGCACTTGCGATGATTTCAGCTGGACGCGGCCTTTCTGTCCGAAACGCTGCATTCGATTATGAACTTGCCGAGACGCTGTATCGCGAGCATGGCTCCTTGGATATTGTCATCAGCACATTTACGCTCGACCAAGTGGATGACCCTCTGGGGTTTTTGAGAGGTGTTAGGCAGCTAGTTAGACCAATGACGGGCTTAGTGGTGCTAGAGGTTCACAATATCGATGTCATTTACCAGACGAAGGAGATTGCCCTCTTTGACCGGGAGCATAGCATTTACCCCGATTGTGACAGCCTCGGGACACTTCTAAACCTCGCCGGGCTTGAAATCATCGAAACCAACTTTCTCCCAGCCACGCTCTGTCGCGAAAACTCATTGCTTGTCATCGCAAAGCATGCGACAGACCTTACCGGTGTGATTGAGACGAACCATCGACAGCGTGATTTCCGTGGGCATTTAGAGGCATTTCAGGAGATTGCAACAGGAATCGATAACCTGTCCCGTTTCATCGATGATTGCATCAAGTGTGGCATCAGATTAGCAGGCTACGGCGCGGGTTACCGCGGAATTATGTATTGCTCACTCATCGAGAATTCAATGGGTTTCCGCTACTTCGTGGATGGCAACTCATCGCTGCACGGCTCTCGGATGCCAAAGTCTCAGGTGCCCATCTACGCTCCAGAACATCTTCAAACAGATCCGGTTGACTACATTGTCGTTTTCAGCCACGGGTACTTCCAGGAGATTGCCTCGACGTGTGAGGCACTTGGGTATCCAGAGGGTACATTGATATCCCTTCCAGAAATCCTTTC
>JBEDDQ010000214.1:0-16086 GCA_041176185.1 Armatimonadota bacterium
GGAAGGCTCCCGCCTAATCGATGTCATCGGTACGATTGGGGTCATCAACCAGGATCGCCCCGAGTGGGTTACCTGTACATTGCTCCGTAACGGGATGCCAAAGAAGATTGATTTGGTCAAGCTGCTGGGGCAGCTGGATCTGACCGAGAATGATGTCTTGCTGGATGGGGATATCCTCTGGTTCCAAGAACTGGATATCGCTAAGACACACATCCAAGTCCTTGGTGAGGTTCAAAAGCCGGGCCCGATGCCTTTGCCGAAGGACCCTGGAGTCCTTTCAGTCTTGGTAGCTGCCGGAGGCGCGACGCCGAAGGCACAGCTTTCCAAAGCAATGATTTTGCGTGCGGGTCAGCAGATTCCTGTGAATCTGTCGACGATTGCGACGGCTGGTACCGTGGCACCGGTTCAGCTTCAGGCAGGCGATACCCTGTTCCTTCCGCCACTCAAAGCTCAGTTTATGGTGTCTGGTGCCGTCGGAAAGCCTGGTCTTCAGGATTATCCCGATAAAGAAGGCACGATTAACGTCGTGGAAGCGCTACAGCTTGCCGGAAATGTAGTGCAAGGTGCTGATTTGAAGAAGGCTCAGCTCGTTCGGCAGAAGCCTGGTTCAGACAAACCCGATGTGGTGACGGTTGACCTTGAACAGATTTTGCAAAAGGGTAACCAGAAACTGAACGTCGCAGTTGAACCTGGGGACTTGCTCTTTATCCCAAGTAAGCGCGGCGGTGGTGGATTCAACGTACAGAATCTCTGGATATACCTTCAGGCAGCAACCTTCCTCGGTCTGCGTGTTCGCTAATGATGTAATGGGTGCCGTGCGTACCACGGTGTCTACATAGTGCGTGGGGCACATAGTCGTTTTTCAGGAAGATGTTAGACATTGCCAAAGATTGATTTGATTGCTCTCCGGCGTGATGCCCGCGCACAGGCAACCCGTAACAAGTATTATCGGCAGTACATTAAAGAGGCGTTGCCACTGTCCAATGATGCCCTTGATCAGGAAGTGGCATCCATGGCAGATGTCGCATTTGAGCGGATTGACTGTCTTGACTGTGGCAACTGTTGCCGGCGCAATGAAATTGCCGTTACGGCAAAGGATGTCCGTCGTAGTGCGCGTGGTCTGGGTATTACATCGGAGCAGTTTGTTCGGCGGTATGTTGCTGAAACGCGCGATGGTGATGCGTACATCAAGGGTGGTCCGTGCCCATTCCTCGGTTCTGACAATACATGTTCCATCTATGCGGATCGACCACAGGCTTGCCGGGACTTTCCATACTTGCATGAACGCAAAGTACGCGCCCGCAGCTTAACGATGCTGGAGAATGTTGGCGAGTGTCCAATCGTTGCGGATGTCTGGAGCGGCCTAATGAAGAAGTATCCAGAACCGCCTAAGAGTTCGGCGTAGTGCGAGGCTTGATGCGCGGAGGTCTCACGTTTAATTGGCACGTTGTCTCGGACATGACCCTCGATTCGGTAAAGCGATAGCATGATACGTTGGATATGGGGGCGGATGGGGTCTGGTGGTCCTCCCGGTCTTCAAAACCGTGCGCGGGCTGGCTCAGTCAGCCTGAGTGAGTTCGATTCTCACGCGCTCCCGCCAATTGAAAAGTGGTTAGAGCCACTAAGTTATCTTTGAAATTTATTCGTATAAAGTAGCAATATTCGCCATTTTGAATCCGGCAATCCCTTCCACCGTTTTGCAATCCGGTAGTATTTCTTCAGCATCTGCGCAAAACGTTTTGCTATGGTGTGGCGCCTTTTCCGGCGCATAACGTCCCGTAGGAAACCGCAAATGCGGAATCCACTGACCAACGATGGTTATTAACACCCAGTGCTGGGTGTAGGAAAGACGCACTATTTTATGAATATTAACCGTAACCGTAAATCCGGTTTTACCCTTATCGAACTTTTGGTGGTTATCGCCATTATCGCAATCCTCGCCGCAATCCTCTTCCCTGTTTTCGCGCAGGCACGTGAGAAGGCACGCCAGACCAGCTGTGCATCCAACCTCAAGCAGCTGTCCCTTGCGGCAATCATGTACGTTCAGGACTATGACGAAACATTCCCAACTGGCCTTCAGCAGGATTGGTGGGACTGCACCTGGTACCGCTTGGTTACCCCATATGTCAAGAACGTTCAGGTTTTCCGCTGCCCATCCGATCCTCTGACCGGTCGCACCGATGCAAGCTGGGCAGGTCCACGTCTCAGCTACGTCTCCAACGGCTACATGAACTGGGATGGCTCCGCATGGTCCGTTCTCGGTGTTATGGGAATGTCCCAATCCTGGATGGGACGAACCACACAGACGAATGCTGGCATTAGCCGCCCTGCAGACACCGTTCTGCTCGCAGAGCGCCATCACGTCTGGGCCGGTGCAAGCGGATCCTATGGCAACGTCCTCATGTGGGGGCCTGGTGCAATGGTCACCGGTGTCAACTGGTGGGATGGCTCCGGTTCCCCAAGTCTGATCCCTGATGGCACCCGTGCTGTCACGGCTGCAAACAACCCAACGGGCCGCGATGGCTCCATCCTCCCACGCCACACCGGTAAGGCTAACTTTGCCTTCGCCGATGGCCACGTCAAGGCAATGGAACCAAAGCAGACCAACCCTGACGGAACCGCAGTAAACAACATGTGGTTAGCGGACCGCCCGTAATGCTGGGCCGGACGTTTATCACTGCATGTGTTGCACTCTGTGTCGTAGGCGTTGTTTCTGGCTGCTCCAACAGTGAAAAAACAATGAACAACACCGAAGTCAAGGCGATGGAAACCCCACGGGGCGTACCGATGCCTCCTGAAGCAATGAAGGCAATGCAGGAAGCAACGCAAAAGGGACAGGGCGGCAACCCAGGCGGACCACCTCCTGGAGCGATGATGCCTCCAGGAGCCGCTGGAAAGTAACATCCAGGTAGCTCCAAGTAATTCGCCCTCCGGCAACCGTATGCCGGAGGGTGTTTTTATTTCTCATCATCCAACGAGCAACTGTTAAAGACACTCAGGCCTTATGTGATTTTCAAATCTGCTTTACATTCACTTGATGTTGATGGCTGAAACTACCTGTATATAAACTATTTTCAAACAAGTGATACGGGGACCAAACATTGTCGATAGCACATCAAAAGAAAATGACCAGTCAGCTCTGGTGGGCTATGTTTGCATCCTTCGGGGCGTACTTCTGTATGTACGGTCTACGCAAGCCATTTACCGCTGCTACCTACCCGAATGAGCTCCTCTTCGGTATTGACATAAAAACAGCACTCGTTATCGCACAGCTCTGCGGCTACATGCTGTCCAAGTTTATTGGCGTCAGAGTCATCACCGAGCTACCCGTTGCAAAGCGGGCAGGTGTCCTGGTTGGTCTCGTCGTCACCGCAGAGCTCGCTTTGGTAATACTAAACTTCCTACCGCTGCATCTTAAACCTGTTGCGATGTTTCTAAATGGGCTCCCACTCGGGATGATTTTCGGGATGCTCCTTAGTTTTCTCGAAGGTCGCCGTCTTACCGAGGCGATGGCGGCAGCACTTTGCGGTAGCTTTATCGTCGCGGATGGAGCAGCAAAGACCGTAGGTACCCTTGTTTTAGATTCCGGGGCTGGCTTGTATGCGATGCCCATGATCACGGGCGGGATGTTTCTCGTGCCATTTACCGTTTTTGTTTGGATGCTGGCGAAGGTGCCTCAACCATCGACGGAAGATATAGATGAACGTGCAGCAAGGCCGCCACTGGGCAGCACTGGCAGAGTGCAACTTTTACGCTTTCTTGGAGTCGCCTATATCTGTGTAGTCTTTTCCTACACAATGCTCACAATTCTTCGGGGTTTTCGCGCGGACTTTATGCCTGAGCTGCTCAAGGGCTTAAACGTCACCGGTAACGCTCTTATCTTCACACAGTCTGAGGCCATCATCGCCGCAATCGTCACCCTGATCGCGGGACTGACATCAATCATCCGGACAAACCGCATCGCCTTCAGCTCCGCGCTGGTCCTCGGAATCTTAGGATTTGCCTGTGTACCACTTTCTATACTGCTTCATCGAGTTGGGGTTGTAAATGGGTTTGTCACCCTGACGATGGTCGGTTCGGGAATCTACCTCCCGTATGTCCTCATCCATACAACCGTCTTCGAACGCTGGATTGCAATCGTGCGCCGACCTGGGTCGGCTGCGTTCCTGTTGACGCTTGCGGATGCGATTGCCTATCTAGCCTATGTTGCAGCATTGTTGATAAAACCGATGGTTCAGAAGTCAGGAAACATCCTGGGTCTCTTTGAAACCGTTGGGCTCTGGGTTTCGCTGTCATCCATTGTGACGCTCATACTTGCATTGCTTCTGACATCAAAAGAGCCATCGCAGACATCACGTCAGAGAGGGGCTGCGTAATGGCATCGATGCTTGTGTACCGTGGGGATTATGGCCAGCTGTCGCTGGAGGACCATCCATGCCCTGATCCAGCATCCGGAGAGGTTCGCGTAGCGCTTGACACAGCGCTTGTGTGTAGCAGCGACCTCCATACGATTTTTCACCGGCGTACCGCGCCAACACCGCTTGTCCTTGGGCATGAAACCGTCTCGGTCATCGATCAGATTGGATTAGGTGCACCGACGAGTGACATGCAAGGAATTCCTCTACGCACTGGTGATCGGGTCATCTGGTCGGTTGTCGCAAGCTGTGGGAGCTGTGAGATCTGCAACCGCGGATGGCCGCAAAAGTGTCCTGGAGCAACAAAGTATGGTCATGCGATGCTGGCGAGTCACGAAAAGTGGACAGGTGGGTTCGCTGACTATCAGATTTTAAAGTCTGGGACGGGGATGCTTCGTATCCCGGATCACATCCCATCCAGGCTTGCCGCGACGATTGGCTGCTCGACCGCAACGGTGTGTGCGGTGCTTGAGGCCGCTGGCGATATTCGGGACAAGGTCGTTCTGATCAACGGCGCGGGTCAGCTTGGGATACAAGCCGCTCTCATGGCCAAAAGCAGCGGAGCGCGCTTGGTTGTGTGTATTGAGGCAAGGCCGGAGCGCCGGGTGGATGCCAATCGGATGGGCTTTGTGGCAATTGCACCGGAGAGTCTGTCTCTGATGCTTCCGGATGTTACGGATGGTGCATTGGTCGACAGTTATCTTGAGCTCGCGGGGCACGTTACAGACTTTCCGCAGCTGATGCAGTATATGGCCATCGGTGGCACAATCGTATTCGCGGGAGCCGTGTTTCCATCTCCGGCATTGCCCCTCGACATGGAAGCTGTCATCCGAAAGTGCATCACCATCAAAGGTATCCACAACTACCGCTCAGACCACCTGGTGCGGGCGCTTGCCTTTGTTTCGGCCCACTGTGATGTCCTTTTGGACTACTTGAAATTTGGCAGGCTACTTACATTACGAGATCACGCTGCTGTCCTTCAGGAAGGCGAGAGCGGAGCCTTTCATCGCGTTGGATTTACGATGTCCTAAATCTGCATCAGGGTCCGTACGGTAAACAGGAAAACCGTACAAACCCTGATGTTGTTGTCACAGCCGACTATAAGTCAGGAGTGAATGCCTCCGCAGGCATCGTGGTGTTGTGCGTGAACATCACCATCTTTGCCAGCAGGTTTGGCGTTGCGGCCTTGCTTGCCACCATCTTCCAACGCTTACCAGCATTGGTACCGTAATAGATCATTTCAGTGTGCTTAATCCGCCCATCCCCGCCGAGCTTAACCTCAGGGAGGCGAAGCTGCTTGAGGAGCGTATTTGCATCCGATGGTGACACCGCGGCGATATACCAGCCATCCGGGACGTTGTGGATCCGTGCATAGTTTTTGATGTCCCCGACGGTCTCCCGGGTTGAATCCAGGGAGACTGAGAGGATCGCGACGTCTTTGCCCAAGCGCTTACCAAGGACCTTTGACGTCTCGGACAACAGAGCCGTCGTACCCTGACATGTTCCATCACAGCGTGTATAAAACAGCTGAAGGATTACTGCACGGTTGCCAATCAGCTTCGCTGTTGTGGTCCTCCCTTTGTGGGTAACAAGGGGAATATCCACGAGCTGGCTAATCGGTTGTTGCCGATCTTCAGACTTGCCTGGTACGAGCAAGCGCTGGATGTCGGGTGAGAGACTGGGTGGTCCAAAGTTACGGACGTACATCGATCCACCCCATCATGTAGAGATCTTCATGCCCCAGATTGTGGCAGTGCAGGATATAGCGTCCCGTGTACGAGTGGAACTTCATCAGGACTTGTGCCTGAGAACCACCTGGGACATTGATGACATCCTTTCGGCCACGTTCGTGGAGTGGAACCGCTGCCGCTCTACCATTACGGCTGAGAATCCGAACATTGTCGACATGGATGTGGAATGGGTGATGCCAGCCTCCACTGTTCACAATCAGATTCCAGCGTTCCGTCGTGTTTGCCTTCGCGGTAAACAGTGGGCGTGTTGGGTTCCAGAAGCGACGGTTAATCTGCCATCCACCATTGCGGCGGTCGAACTCAATGCGCCGTGTTGCGACGACTCTGCTGGTGTCCGGAGGTGCAATGACATTCAGGCGCGCAGGAACCTGTGATGGATCCGGTGCGTTCCGGTCAACAACAAAGAGCAGCTGCGGTTGTGGTACCCGGATGCCTTCAGGCTTATTTCCATCCGTGTGGAAGAGATCATCCATAAGGGCGATTTGTGTTCCGAGTGGGAACTGCGAGAAGTCTATGATGATGTCGTAGCGCTCACCAGGAACCATGTACAGACGACGCATCGTGACTGGTGCTTCGAGGAGACCACCATCGGATGCAATGACCTGGAATGGTGCACCGTTGCTCAAGTGGAAGTCGTAGTGACGTCCCTGACTTGCGACCAGGAGGCGGAAGCGATACTTGCGTGCAGCGACATTGAAGTATGGCTGTATCTTACCGTTGACAGTGAACAGGTTACCTACCTGACCCTTGTCCTCGAGCTGGTCGAAGTAGAGGGAGCCATCGGTGTTCAGGATGTAATCGGCGAATACGAGAGGGACATCGTACTGTCCGCTTGGCAGACGCAATGCCGTTGGGCTTGGGTCATTTTCATTATCGCTATCAAAGGCATCAAACTGCTGGACAAATCCGGCGAGACCGTTGTAGACGTTTCCTGCGGTGTGGTCTGCGACATGGTCGTGGTACCAGAGGGATGAGCCCCACCAGGAGCGGTCGTTAGCCTCTGGAAGGATATTCGGGATGAGGTAGTCCCGTTGCTGTCCTGGAAGGATGTAGTCTGTTGGCCAGCCATCATCCACAGGTGCCTGCCACCCGCCGTGGTGGTGGATGACTGTTTTGACTATCCCAAATCCGGTGTAGTTAGGGTTGAGGTTGTTGATGCGTCGGATGACGGTGCTCTGACCGCAGCGGTGCACAATGGTTGGACCAGGGAATGTGCCGTTGTAGGTCCACATCAGCGTTGGTGGAATGTCAGGGTGGAACTGGTGAAGGGCTTCCTTCTCTTCCAGCACGACAAGGTTAGGCTGCCCGAACGAATACATGCGAGCTTCAAGTGGCTGGCTCAGGATTCCCTGAGATGGGGCGAGGCGCTGGGGGATTGGTAACGGCTCCACAAATGGGCGTACGGCGTTTACCGTCCTCTTCTTCTTCAAAAACATTGATTCTGTCTCCTGTTAGATTCGATGTCGACCGACTGTTCCAGCAGTCGTCAACCCGTTTTGTGAACAGGGGCATCTTGGAGGACATTACGTGGCATTACAAGGATGAATAGTTAACCATTTCCTGAGGAAAATACGGTGTTGGAACAGGTTTCATGGGGGATGTTCAGGTGGTACGGACACCAAGCAGAGAATGTTATGGTCAAGTTATTCGAATGCTTGAACGCAAATGACGATTAAAAAATCCAAAGTTAAGGTTGTTCCAAGTACGTAGACTTGCATATCGTCAGGAGTGTGCTGGATTCGATGTTAGGCGTACTAATGAGCTTGCCGTAGCGGGTGCGTGAGACATCGACATTGACACGCATAATCCTGCCAATTGAATCCTCTGGCACTGGCCGATGAGAGGACCTGATGACCTTGGTGTTAACAAGATCAGGTTAATCTTCTACATGCCGCCTTGTGGGAGAGGAACACGGTCGAACGGCTACTCGGGCTTCTGCTGGACAGTAAGTAGTCACAGATGGTCACACTCTGTGGAATAAATTATGTTATTTGTTGTTACGTATATTACGTGGACTCCGTTTTTAGATGGTGTGTTTAGTGGGTTGATTATGCCTATGCGGCGTTGTTTTCGGACTTAAACAAGGTCTGTGTCGACTATTTTATGGCGGGAACTGTGTATGAAATTGATTGTTGCATAAGGTAGTACATAACCACGTCAGACAGTATTTTTGCTAGCGCATTCGTACTCTCAGAATATTCATCAGGATTCTATGAACATACTCCATCGTCCCAAACTACGGAGTGTGACGCAGGCCACGCGCGTCACACCTTTTGTCGATCCACTTCCGATACCAACGCGGCTCACGGATACGCCTGTAAATCCCTTGCTTCCGCTTGGTCCGCGGTATTACCAATATGGAACGCCCGCATATTACGTGTTGCGCGAGCAGGAAGCATTGCATCAGTTTCACAGGGATTTGCCTCCAACTCTGATGTGGACGTACAACGGTACGTTTCCCGGGCCATGTCTCGTACATCGGCGAGGAACAGCGACAGCGATAAGGCGAATCAATGACCTCAATCCCACCTACCGGGGATTCGGTCTCACCGAAACAGTATTGCATCATCATGGCGGGTGGCAGGATCCAGCGGATGATGGTTGGCCGACGGATTTCATTACTCCAGTTAACTACAAGGACTACCTGATACCCAACCAAATTCCTGAAGGAGAGCGTAGTTACTGGGCATCAACACTCTGGTATCACGACCACCTTGCTGACCACACGAGTGGAAATGTTTACCATGGGTTGGCGGGGCTGTCACTTCAGTTTGATGACATCGATTCAGACAATGAAACCGACACAAATCCGGCTGCGCTTCGGCTTCCCAGTGGCCAATATGATATTCCGCTGGCGTTCAATGATTACTTGTTAAATCGGGATGGGTCTCTCTACTTCGACCAGATGGAGGACGAAGGTCAGATTGGAAACCTTTTCTGTGTGAACGGAAAAGTTCAGCCATATTTGCGCGTCGCAGCACGAAAGTATCGTTTCCGTTTACTCTGTGCATCACAGGCAAGACATTACAACCTATCGCTGAGTAATAATGCGCCGTTTCATGTCATCGCATCGGATGGTGGCTTGCTGCCGGCGCCCGTTCAGGTGAAGTCCATCTATATGGTTCCAGGTGAGCGGTACGAAATTGTTGTTGACTTCAGCCGCTTCCCGCTAGGCACGCAGCTGGCACTCATCAACGATGTTGATCAAACGGATGGAAACAAGCCTAAGAGCGTGGGGAGAGTCTCGCAACCACAAATATTGTTTGTGGTTGATCGCACGGCTCCAGATCCAAGCCGATTACCGTCTACGCTTCAAGTGATACCGCCGCCAGAACTTTTATCGGTAGTTAAGACCAGAAGGCTGGAGTTCCATCGTCGCAATGGTGGGTGGCAAATTAATGACAGATTTTGGGATCCCGACCGGCCACTCTTTACTTGCCGCCTGCATACAGCTGAACGCTGGATTGTCGCGGCAAAAGGAGGAGGCTGGCACCATCCATTCCACATGCACGTTGAGAACTTCCGCGTGCTCTCACGTAATGGTCGTGCTGTTCCGCCTCAGGAACGAGGGCGTAAGGATGTACTGAACTTACCTGGAGGCGATGAGGCGGAGATCTACATTGAGTTCCACAAGTTTGCCGGAAAATATACGGTTCACTGTCACAATCTTGGCCATGAAGACCTCGCCATGATGGGCTGGGTCAATGTCATTCCGTAAGGCAAATACCCCATCTGATGTAGTTCATGTGGGGGATTATTTCTAAGCTTTTTTGATATGTACTTTGCCCAACTGGAAGTAATTCTTCGTGGCTGGAATATCCTGGTTGAGGTGCGCTGATTTGCTCCGACCATCGCCATGATGGGCTGGGTCAATGTCATTCCGTAAGGCAAATACCCCATCTGATGTAGTTCATGTAGGGGATTATTTCTAAGCTTTTTTGATATGTACTTTGCCCAACTGGAAGTAATTCTTCGTGGCTGGAGTACCCCGGTTGAGGTGCGCTGATTTGCTCCGACCATCAACTAAATGGGCTGGGTCAATGTCATTCCGTAAGGCAAATACCCCATCTGATTGAATCAGATGGGGTATTTCTGTTCTTTGGACCCTGTCTAGCGTCGCTTTTTGTACTTCAAGCCATCCACTGTAAGCTCCACCATGTCGCGGATCAGCTCCGGCTTTGGAAGCTCGGCATTTATCATCCGCCAGCGGCCACTCACATTTGAGCCATACACAATCTGACTTGCGTGCTTTATGGTTCCATCCCGGCCCTTGGATGGCTTGACATCCAGACGCAGCTGCTTCAGGAGTAACGTTAGATCACGCTTCGAGCAAGCCGCCGTATACCAACCTCTAGGCAAATGGTGCATCGCCGCAAAGCGCTTGATATCAGACAGCGTCTCCCTCTCAGAATCAAGTGACAGTGAGAGAATCACGATGTCGTTCCCGACACGCTTACCTAGCTGCTGCGCGACCGTCTTCAGCATCGCCGTCGTCCCGGGACAAACGCCCGTACAACGTGTGTAGAAGAGCTGCAGAATGATGCCCTTATTCCCAATGAGCTTGCTCATCCGCGTCGTACCGATGTGTGTTTGCAGCGGGATATCAATCAGCTCATCGATGACCGGTTCTCGGTCACCGATGGCTGTTGGGGTCGCGAAATGCCTTAGCTCAGGGCTAATTACGGGAGGGCTATCGTCAGGGCTGAACATCAACCCAACCCATCATCGCCAAGTCCTCATGCCCAGTGTTGTGGCAGTGCACGGTGTAGCGCCCTGCATAGCGGTGGAACTGAATGAAAATCTCGATACTGTCGCCGCCCGCGAGGTTCATGATGTCCTTGCGTCCCCGCTCAATCACGGGTGGAGTCTTTCCATTACGCTTTAGGACCTGATAGTTCTCAACGTGGACATGGAATGGGTGGTCCCAACCACCAGAGCCATTCGTGACAATCCAGCGCTCCGCAGTCCCTAAGCGGCATCTAAAGAGAGGCACATCCGGATTCCAGAAGCGGTCATTAATCATCCACGCACCCTTGCTGCGGTGGAACTTGATGGTTCGTGTAGCAACAACCTTGGAAAGGTCTGGCGGTGTGATCGTCTGCAGCTTGGCTGGCAAACGGCTTGGGTCCGGCGCATCGCGGTTGATGACAAAGAGCATCATCGGGATTGCAACCCGGCCAACACTCGCTGGCTTGTTTCCATCTTTTTGGTCAACATCATTGATGAGCGCGACCTGCGTTCCAAGAGGGAATTTACTGAAGTCAACGATAATCTCGTAGCGCTCACCGGGGACGATGTAGACACTCGTCACTTCTACGGGTGCTTCGAGGAGTCCGCCATCCGATGCGATGACGTGGAAGGAGCCTCCATTGCTGAGCTTGAGGCGGAAGTGTCTTGCTTGCGCAGCACACAGGATGCGGAAGCGGTACTTACGGCGTGCAACGTTTAGGAACGGCTGGACTTTGCCATTGACGCAGAACAGATTTCCAACCTGCCCGGCATCTTCCATTTGGTCAAAGTAGAGCGAGCCATCCCGGTTGAGGATGTAGTCGCCCAGCACCAGTGGGATGTCAAAGGCGCCGCTCGGAAGACGAAGCGCCAGTGGGTTGGTGTCATTTTCGTTGTCAGAGTCGAGCTCATCGAATTGATTCACCATCCCGGCGAGGCCGTGATAGACATTTCCTGCCGTGTGATCGGCCACGTGGTCGTGATACCAGACTGTGGATGCCCAGTGTGAGCGGTCATTGTCCGGGACTTGGTTTGGGATGAGATAGTAGCGCTCTTCACCTGGATGGATAAAGTCCATTGGCCAGCCATCGTCATCCGGGCTCTGCCAGCCACCGTGGTTATGCAACACGGTTTCAACGATGCCAAAGCCTCGGTAGTTTGGGTTTAGGTCGTTAATGCGGCGGAAGGCTGCGGGCGTTCCAAGGCGGTGAGCGATGATGGGGCCAGGGAAGGTTCCGTTGTAGGTCCACATCAGGGTCGGAGGAAGGTCACGGTGGAACTGATGGTACGCCTCGTGTTCACGGATTGTGTAGCACTTCGGAGTACCGTATTCAAAGTAGCGCGGTGCCAACGCCGGGATTGCTGACATCGGGGTCTCGGCTAGCCTGCCTGGTATCGGTAGTGCATCCACAAATGGGCGCAGTCCGCCCACTTGCATTGGGGTAATCTTCATTTCAATATCCTGAGCATTGAAAAACAGTGGAATTTATATATCCAACGTTTGTATTACCCCAGAAAGAGTTCCGAATACAATTTTGTGAGACGATCTGACGGGACGAGCACTACAGTTAGCAATGCATAAGAATTATCTAGGCTGAACGTGTTAAACACACCTTTTTTCCCTGTCGCGGCTTCACGGGTTGTTATGTTTACCGAACTAAAATTAACCCGAAAACAAGTAATTATTACAGTAACGATGGAAACCAGTTATGTCCGCAACGCATTGGCTGCCCAGTGAGCTGTCGTGTTAGGCTGCGCCGCGAAGGCGCTGACCGAGTTTTGAGAGACGTTCTGCACCATCGATTCCGAAGATGCTGTACGCCAACGCGTAGCTTCGGTTGCGGTTTGGCGTAAAAGACTTAGGAAGATACCGCTTCAGAATCTCAAGTGCATACGTACGGTCATAGGAATACGCGAGGCGTATCGTTTCAAACAAGGCTTGCTTCAGCGCATCCTGATACGGGTAAGGCTCATTACTGAGCTCTTCAAAAATCGCGATACGGAGGTCGAGGACCCGCCGAACATTTGCGGCTACGTTTGTGTGCGTTATACTTCCCGCCCGCAGTCTGAGCTGTGTAAACGCATTTGGGTCGAACTTAGCGATGCCGCCCAGACGTGAAACACGATAGAGCAAATCATATTCCTGTGAGCTCTTTCGCGTCGTACTCCAGCCTCCTGCCCGTACGACGGCGGAGCGGCGATAAAGCTGCGAGGATGTTCTGCCAGCACGGCTCAGCATAATCGCGATGTAGACATCCGGGGTCGCGGCTTCCGTCAGCGTCCGGATGTATTTCAGGTTGGAATCGACTTCCTGGTAGCTCCCGACGACAACATTGACATCCGGTTCGGAACAGGCAAGCGCTACCTGCGATTCGATTTTCTGGGGAAGAATGACATCGTCGCCATCAAAGAACTGAACCCACTTGCCGGTCGCGGCTTTGAGCCCGGCGTTTCGCGCAGAGCAGGCCCCACCATTTGGTTGGTCGATGACAATCAAGTCCGGGTGGTGTTCCTGCAGCTTATGGAGAACATCCAGTGTGTTGTCTGTACTGCCATCATTGACGCAGATAACTTCCCGTGGCTTGTGGGTCTGCGTGTATACGGATGCCAGACTGGCCTCAATATACGAGCCGACGTTATAGCCGGGGATGACAACGGAGACGCTCTCATTAAGATTTGCGAACTGCATACATTCCGATTATGACCGCATTTGCCCGGAAACTGGAGTCTGAAATTAATGCAAATGTAATGTGCTGATAATGCAATCGCAATCATTGGATGCACTGGATGGATTGGGTAAGTTAGATGTGGAGTAACGATTGCTTCGTTAAATCACTCGTGAAAACACGACTTCGAGTGGGGGGCTGTAGCGATGATGGTACAGAATCAGATGTTGGATGCACGCTATCGGATGGGCCGGCGTGTCCGCCGGATGGAGCTCTTGCTTGAGAAAAGCCTACAGGATGGTCCGATGCTTCGGAAGGTCAGCGGTGCTCTGCAACCCGCGGTGATGCAGTTCTTCAGCGGCAATTTCCAAGGTGTGTTACGCAATGTGGATGCTGCATATTTGTCGCTTGTCAATGCGGCTGTGGATGGCCCGCTCTCCCGTTTACTGGCACTGGATGTCATCAGCCCGAAATATCTGGACAATACCGACAGAAATTTTGTTGTAATAATCGATGTCGCGTATGGGAGCAAGCTTGCAAATGGCGAAGTTCGCTGTCGCTGGAAGGGGATGTCCGATTGGCAGGATGCGACATCCGAGCTGAAGTTAGCCACGCTGCAGCCATCCAGCGCACCAGTCACTCCGCTGAATGCCATCGTTGAACTTGCATGTGGCTCAGCCCGCCTTGACATCGATGTCAGCGCACTACGTATTCGTGATCTTAAGAAAAAATCAGGGCTTTGGATGAATGATTCCGAGAGGGATGCTCAGTCATCCCGGAGCCTCGCGCGGGCACGGATTCTCGCCCTTGTCGCTGGTAAGTCACTCGAAAACGATCCGGATCTCAAAATGCTTTGGGAGATAGCCGATGGCCAAACAGATGAACCCACAGGCCGTGTCGGTGACTATCTAGCCTTGGTTGGACCATCCGGTGCGAAAGTGCCTTGTCGGTTGCAACGCGGGAGTGACAGCAAAGGAAAGCAGCCATTGGTGATCGCGCTACACGGAGCCGGTGGTAGTGAGAACATGTTCTTTGATACGTATGGCGCTGGAAAGATTACGGCGCTCTGTGCGAAACGCGGTTGGCATTTGGTGAGCCCGCGGGTTTCCGGGCGGTTCCCAGCGCAGCTTTTGGAGAGTCTGAGCAAGGTCTGGAACATCGATTCATCCAGGGTTTTCATCTTGGGTCACAGCATGGGAGCCGCCGCGGCAAGCTCCGGCGTCGATTCTGGTGCGATTCAGCCTGCAGCGGTTGCGCTTCTTGGCGGCGGCGGAGCGGTTACATCCCCTGCGCGTTGGAAAGACCTGCCACTGATGATTGGGGTTGGAGAGCTTGATTTTGGGAAGATGATGGCATCAAGGACGCGGCCAGCCGCCGAGCGTGCGGGCAGCCGTCTTACGTACAAGGAATATGCAGGTGTCGAGCACCTCTCTATTGTGCAGTGTGCCCTCGAGGATGTGTTTACATGGCTTGATAAAGTCTCCATTAGTGTAAAGTCTACTTGACATATTGTCATTAAAACTGTACTAATTGTCATCATGTGTACAAATGAACGCCTTGCCTGGGTTTGCCTTGTTTCCATCGCCGTTGTCTACATCCCGTATTTTTCGTTTCTGGTGTACGCAGTGCAGAATGCAAGTCTGCATCTGGGTGTAGTCACGGTTGCCTTTGTGGGGGCGATTATCGCCCAGATGTTTATCACGGGTATCCCGGCGGCAATCGTCGGAATTCTCGACAAGAAGCAAGTCACCGATGAACGCGACATCGCGATTCGGCATAAAGCATCCACGCTGGCCTATGTCTGCCTGATTTCCTGTGTGCTGATTCTGGTCACGGGAGGTTCGTTGCTCCGGCCGATGTTTCCGCTTCTCGGGGATGGCGTGATTATCGGGCAGCTTGGTCTCCTCAGTGTGGTGAATGCGGAGCTCGCGAACTACGCGGTGCAGGTCTTCGAATATCGAAGGACGGCCTAAGTGCCCATTAAGAACACCGTGCGTAGGTGCCGTTTTGATGCGGATGAGATGACGCAGCAGCAGCTTGCCGATCGTCTCGGGGTATCGCGCCAGACGATTATTTCGATTGAGTCTGGCAAGTACCAGCCCAGTTTGGAGCTTGCATTTCGGATTGCTGCCGTGTTTGGCAAGCGTATTGAAGAGGTTTTTGTTTTTGTGGATGGGGGGAGTGAGTAAGGTTTTTGCTTACCCGGTTGGGCTTACAAACCCGTCTGAGTCTGGCAAGTACCAGCCTGGTTTGGAGCTAGCGTTTAGAATCGCTGCGGTGTTTGGTAAACGTATGATTGAGCCTCAAATATAGGCAACAAAAAAAAGCCCTCCACATCTGTAGAGGGCTTTTCGATTTGCGAGACCGCTTAGCGCATCGGGGAGTAGCTTGTCGGCTTAAGCATCAAGCTCTTCACACCACCTGGCGCCGTCAATGGACCACCGGCATCCTGTTCACTCTTTGCGAGGTGTGCCTTCCAGTCGGGGTCTGCGCCGAAGTTCTTGAAGCTCTCATTTCGCGCTGCCT
>JBEDDQ010000215.1:0-4397 GCA_041176185.1 Armatimonadota bacterium
GGTTGGGTGGTGAGCGGACGCTACAAATTTCGGCGGCAGTGGCTGGCCTGTCCATAGCTGAGCTGAGGACTATTGGAAAGGTTCTACCCGCAACCGAGCTTACTCCCGCTGGGTGGACGGACAAGATTCCTGAAAACCTTAGCGTTGAGATTGACACGAAAGCGGATATCACTCTCCACCACGATGGCGACCGCTGGGTTGATCCAACCATTACCATCGATGCGACAGGGGACAAACCATCTCTTGGACTTGCGAAGTTTGACAGCCTAAAACTGGATGCAACACTTTCCAATCGTGTCTGGACAATAACAAAAGCGTCCTTGACTTCCAAGGAAGCTGAAATATCCGGGCGTGGAACGCTGCGTTTGCCCGAAGGTACGGTGGATAAGAGCTACGGGATGGACCTGGTTTTTGAATCCATCCAACCATCCATGGAACTGTTCAAACCATTCATCGGGGATGTTCCATTAGTTGGCAAATGGGACACCGTCACGATTGTTGCCAAGGGGACGACTGATCGGCCACAGATTCAGGGCACGATTGATGGGAATGATCTAGTCTGGCAAAAATCATCGAGCGAGCGTATCAAACTGGATGTCCTTCGCCTTAACGCCAGATTAGAAGCCAATGACAATGGAGACCTCTACGTCTATATCGATGACGCCTTGGCAAGGCATGTTGATGAGTCGATCAGTCTGACTGCAGGCGTTCCAATCAGCCTCGAGGCGATGCGCATCATTCCTGACAAGCCGATTCAAGCGCTAAAAATGTCTGCATCCAAGGTTCAATTGAAGACCATTGCTGATGCCCTTGAGTGGAAATCTGTTGATGTTTCAGGCGAGTTGAACGGCTTGGTTACGGTAACTGGGTCACTGAACAAGCCTTTGCTGGGGGGGGACGTCGCACTAACCGATGTGAGTGCAGCGCTGACATCCCAGACAAGTAAACGCCAAATGGTAAGTGCGATGAAGTCGGGTAATCTGGCATTCTCGCTGAGCGGAAACACGGCGAAGGTGACCAGAGGAGAGATTCTCCTAGCATCTCCGCCATCCCAGCCTCGCGTCTCCGGAGGCGCAGCAAAGCTTTCTGGTACGGTTCGTCTCGACAATCTGGAAGACTTTACACGGCTGTTCCAAAAGGCGGAAGCCAACCAACCTGTCGCACGCCTTCGAGGTCAATATGATCTGAAGATTCAAGCGGATGCGTTACGACCGGAAGTCAATAACCTCACCGCCTGGCTAGAAGTCAAGGACCTCAAAGGGGCGAATGGATTAGGGGAAGCACTCAGTGCTCAGGTTGATGGAACCATCTTGATATCGGGTGGACTCCTGAATCCTGTGTTTGCGACCGCTGAAAATAATCCGCTAGAAGTCCGGGATGCGATTTTCCGCGTTCCCCGCCCAAGCGTGCCTTCATCAAGTCCAAAGAGCGTGACTGTCAACCCGCAGTGGAATCTTGGTATCAAGCTTGTAACCGATGCGCGAGCCATCCTGTTTGCGAGCACGACGACGGGACTGGAGCTGCGCGGTCGGGGGGATGTCACTGTCGGTGGCAATATGGTCGATACGACGGTCGTTGCAAACCTGATTACAACGGGTGGTCAGCTGCGGTATCCGCTTGCCCGTCTGGATGTGAACCGCGGTGGAGATGTCCTGGTGAACTGGTCAAAGCTTAAGTCGACGGCAACCCTTGCTGGAGTCGTAGCTGAGGGGCGAATCACCGGCATCGCCGACAGCAATGGCACCCGGGCCGTCGATTCGCGGTTTGCAAATCCGGTGCTCGCAAACACCGGCGCATCGACATCGCAGACATATCGCGTTCTGGCAAAGCTTACAGGGGTTGTCGACATCGGGGCAGTGGGAGGCACGGAGATTCTTCAGCTGCTCTCCCTTGATGCTGAACCAAGTCTGACCCGCAATCAGATTGTCGATTTGTTGGGTGCACGCCGACAGTTTGACCTGATTGCAAGTGGCGATACAGACCAGGCCGTTCGCGAATTTGGCAACCGTATCTTTGAGACCGGACTTGTGCCGAGCATCTTTGCTCCAATTACAAACAGTGTGCGGGATACGCTTCGCCTCGATGCCCTTGATGTCACATACGGAACAGATGGCCTAGCTACTTTCCGCGTTGTTCGGCGCTTTGAGGAGCCATTTGACAAATTTAGTGTCGACCTCACCCGTAGTCTTTCGACACGGAATCAGGCTGGCCGCCAGCTTCCTTATAGTTATGGTGTGAACTACGAGCTCTTTACATTCCGAACGCGCGGTCGCTATCAGCCCCGCTTCCTCCTCGGAGCGGCGCAAACCAGCACGCAGCGTGACACATTGTTCTTCATCCGCGGGACGGTCAACTATTGATCTTGTTGACATCCGGATGCCCGCTTTCCGTACCCTACGTGAATTGCCACGAAACCATTCGGTTTCAGAAACGTCCAAGGTAGTGAAACATTGGACGACCAGAACGCTTCACCGGAGCAATATCCGGAACGCTATCCTTTCTGGGGGGCTGAGGCGCGTAAGCGCCGGGCCTTTGAAGCGGCATACCGTGCGCATGAGATTCGGATTTACAACTTTATTTTGCGGATGGTTGGCAACCCCGATGATGCAGCAGACATTATGCAGGAAACCTTTGTCAATGCATGGCGATCGTGGGGCAAGTTCAGGGGAGAGTCACAAGTCTTTACATGGCTGTACCAGATTGCATACAACAATGTAAAGAACTGGTACAAGGTTCGTGACCGTAGGCGGGGACGCGAATCGTTTAGCCTCGATGCACCTGTAGGTGTGGATGACGATGAAGGGATGGCCCGGGATGTTGCGGACTGGTCCGCGCTGCCGGAACGTCTATTTTTGGATAAGGAACTCGATACGCTTGTGCGTGATGCAGTGGATGCTCTAACACCAGAGTATCGGGACGTATTTGTGCTCTCTGTGTGGGAGAATATGTCCTATGAAGAAGTGGCACAGATAAGTGGACTAACGGTGCCGGCAGTTAAAACGCGACTGCACAGGGCACGGATTAAAATCAAGCTGCGGCTTGACCCGTACATCGCGGGATTGGGAAAACAGGACAAATGATGTCATGGGACATCATAAAAGGATGTATATGGTACGACGGCTGGCAATTTCGAGTGCATTAATCGCGCTGGCGACGCCTGGGTTCACCCAGGATGCGCGCCCGGTCGCAGATATTGTCATCACTGGACTGGTGCGCACAAATGATGAGTCCGCCCGCCTTGTGATCCGCGGTGCTGGCGTCGTTGAAGGAAAGCCTTTCTCAAATGACGCGTTCACTAAGGCACGCGCCGCTCTGCGTGACAAAGGCCTCTATGCCGAAGTTTACGCGCGTACCGAAGATACCCTTGATCGCAAGATCAAGGTTGTCTTCGAAATCGTTGAGAATCCTGTTATTGGAAACATCGTTTTCTCTGGAAACCGCTCAATCCCAAATGCAAAGCTTCTGCCGTTATTGCAGACAAAGCCAGGTGATGTTCTAAATACCAAGACGCTTGCAGAAGACATCACCAAGGTCCGACGCTACTACGATGACCAAGGCTTCAACATCGTCGTTACCGAAAGCTATCAATTCGACCCAAAAACGGGAACACTGACCGTTCCGTTACTGGAAACCGTGATCGAGTCCATCGCCATCACTGGCCTCAGCAAGACAAAGGACTTTGTCGTCCGCCGCGAGCTGCGCTCGAAGCCCGGTGATCCACTTAACTTCAAGCTCCTTAACGATGACCTGACACGCCTGCTGGCACTGAACATCTTCCAGTCGCCACGCTTCGAAAACCCGGAGGTTGGATCCGAGGTTGGCAAAGTTAAGGTTACGTTTACGATGCCTGAGCAACGGACCGCACAGGCTGGTATCTCGCTTGGCTATACGGCGCAGCAACGCCTGTTTGGAACGCTCAACTTTGATGAGCAAAACCTGCAGGGTAAGGGCCGTGGTCTAAACCTTGCGTGGACGATTTCCGGTGGTGTTGCACAAAACTCCTATGAACTTGGCTTTACCGAGCCTTGGTTTGACAAACAGAACACCAGCCTCTCAGCCAGCTTGTATAACCGCCTCAACTTCCGCTTCAACCGGATTATGACAGGGTCCCTCACACAAGGCCTGACGAACAATCAATACTTCGAACAACGTGAAGGCGCATCTGCGCGCTTGTCACGCCCGCTGACGGCTGACCGATTTACGCGTGCATTTGTCGCTGCCCGAACCGAGCAGATTCAGGCGAACAACCTCCAGGTCAACTATGAAACGCTGACGAATGAGCAGATTCAGAACCTTCGAGGCGCGTTGATTCAGAACGGTGATGTTTCGGCATTGACATTTGGATTGACATCCAACCGTGTCGACAACCCACAGGATCCTTCTAAGGGCTTCTTCTT
>JBEDDQ010000216.1:0-4139 GCA_041176185.1 Armatimonadota bacterium
CTGCACGACTGGTCGGGCAGAATGGCACCGGTAATGTCGCAAACATCGCGGGTCAACCTGGGACGAATATCTATATGGCGTATTCGCAGCGGACGCGTAGTGGTACAGATTACTTTCTGATTGTCGGAGATCCGAACAATGCGAACACGCGTGGGCAGGTCACGTTCAAGATGGCCAAGGCTCTGTGACTGGATGCCCAAAAAAACAACCACCCTGGTCTGAGCTAATAGTGGCTGTAGAACGGGTGGCTATTCCCTTCGGCAAATCGTAACGACAGAGATTAGTTTTTGTAAGAACTCTGTTATCCAGTGATGTCGTAGAGGTAGGTCACCGGAACATCGACATCCGGGTGAAGGCTGGCTTTTACCGGGCATCCATTTCCGACTTTTTCTAATGTTGCGCGCATTTCACTCGGGACGCTCATCGGAAAGTGGACGGTTAGACCAATCCTGCCAATGCGCCTCGGGCTTGCACTCATCTCTTTGGTAACCGTGGATGTCATTCCACGCAAGTCGATACCGTGCCGCTCCGCAAACATCCCGACCGTTGTCAGCACACACGCTGCCAGCGCTGCAACTACCAGATCGGTTGGAGAGCAGGCAGCTGCGTCTCCGCCAATGTCCTTTGGGGCATCCGTTTTTACCGAATGCCCCAGTTCGTGGACAATCTCACATTTCTTACTACTGGTGTAGTTGACCGTGAGAGTTACCATGTCTATGCTTCCAGCGGCCAGCTGAGGTCGAGGTTACGTGCAGCGGTTGCTTCATCGATACGCCCAACCGGAGCGGTATGCGGGGCTGACTTCACCGTTTCAGGATCAGTTGAACACTCCGCAACGATTTTCTCCATCGCGCTGATAAAGTCATCGATGGTCTCGAGGCTCTCGGTTTCCGTCGGCTCAATCATCAGACACTCAGGCACGATCAGCGGGAAGTACATCGTTGGCGGATGGTATCCGTAATCGATAATGCGCTTTGCCACCTCGAGGGCCTTAATCCCTGTCTGAGCCTTAAGGTTTTTCAGGCTGAAGACGGCTTCGTGCATACAGGTACGGTCATATGCGATGTCTATCGTCTTACCAAGCTTTACGCGGAGATAGTTTGCGTTGAGAACGGCATCTTCGCTGATCATGTGGAGGTTCTGTTTGCCGAAGTGCGCAATGTATGCCCATGACCGGACAACGGCAAGGTAGGCTCCGTAATACGGGCCGACTTTACCAATCGTTTGCGGCAGGTCATAGTTCAGGCGGTAGACACCCTCATCATCTTTGACAACCACAGGAACTGGCATAAATGGAGCAAGGTGTGCCTTAAGACCAACTGGGCCGGATCCAGGACCGCCACCGCCATGTGGGACGCTGAAGGTCTTATGAAGGTTGACGTGCATAACGTCAAAGCCCATGTCGCCAGGCCGTGCTGTACCAACCAACGCGTTCATGTTCGCGCCATCACAGTACATTTGACCGCCGGCAGCGTGTACCAGGTCACAGATTAGGCAGATGTCCTCTTCGAACAAACCAACCGTATTCGGGTTTGTTAGCATCATGCCAGCGAGGTTATCGCCGCACGCAGCAATTTGACGCTTGAGGTCATCGATATCCGTAAGGCCACGCTCATCTGTGTTGATCGGGACGGTCTTGTACCCACAGCGCGCAGCGGATGCCGGGTTGGTACCGTGAGCCGCCGTTGGGACCAGAACCAGATTACGATGCGCATCCCCACGGCTTACGTGGTAGGCACGAATTAGCATCAGACCAAGGAGCTCTCCGTGAGCACCGGCCGCAGGTTGCAGCGACACCGCATCCATACCGAGGATTGCACTCAGCCAGTTCTGCATATCGAAAAGAATTTGCAACGTACCCTGGACGGTCTCTTCGGGTTGGAATGGGTGAACGCGCGCAAATCCAGGCATCTGAACGGCCACATCGTTAATCTTAGGGTTGTACTTCATCGTGCACGAACCCAGTGGGTAAAAGCCCTTATCAACGCAGTAGTTTTTCTGCGAGATACGCAGGAAGTGGCGCATCACATCGCCTTCAGAAAGCTCAGGTAATGGAAGGCTTGCACGTAGCGCAACGCCAGGGAGGAGTGTGTCGAGGTCAACGACAGGGACATCGCAGGATGGCATCTGCACACCAACGCGTCCGCTGCGGGACTTCTCAAAAATGGTCGGTTCTGTTGACATCTTATGCCACCTCACCCTTTACAAACGCTGCCAGAACATCGACAAATCTGTCCAGCTCTTCCTTCGTCCGTTGCTCTGTTACACAAACGAGCATGTCATTTGGAGCACCTGGAAGTGGAAGACCACCGATCATCTTCTTTTCGAGGAGTGCCTTATTGATATCGACGACTGGAGCAGGACAGGTGATGACGAATTCCTTGAAGAACGGCCCGCTGAAGCGCTGCGGTATACCCGCTTCTGCAAGCTTTGACGCAAGGTAATGCGACTTCTGTACACACAATGTCGAAGCATCTTTGAAGCCCTGCTTACCCATCACCGAGAGGTAAACAGTTGCCGCAAGAGCAAACAACGCCTGATTAGTACAGATATTGGACGTTGCCGTGTCGCGGCGGATGTCCTGTTCGCGGGTGCGAAGGGTCATCGTGTAGGCGCGGCGTCCGGATGTGTCCACAGAGCCTCCGACAATACGTCCTGGTATGCGGCGGATGTATTCCTTCTTACAGGCAAACAGTCCGAGGAGGGGACCGCCAAATGCTGGGAAGCATCCGAGGCCTTGGCCTTCGCCAACCACAATGTCAACTCCGAGTGAACCCGGGGTCTCTAGGAGACCAAGACTCATCGGGTCAACACTGACTACCGTCTGTGCACCGACCACCTTTGCTGCGGCAACCGCAGCACTCAGGTCTTCGATAACACCATGGAAGTTTGGTTGCTGGAGAACGATACATGCGTCATCTTCCGTCAACGTATCGATTTCCGTCGCACCCGTTTCCGCATTTTGTGCCGCTGTTCGGATGCTGATGCCCAAAGGTTCAAGATAGGTCTCAACGACGGAGCGCAGGGATGGGTGCAGGTTTGCCGGCAGAACGACACTGCGTCGCTTTGTCAGGTCACAGGACATTATCACTGCTTCTGCCAGCGCCGTTGCACCGTCATACATGGATGCATTTGCGACATCCATGCCCGTCAAGCGCGTGATGAGACTCTGAAACTCGTAAATCGACTGTAGGACGCCTTGCGACACTTCCGGTTGGTACGGGGTGTAGGCCGTGTAAAACTCGGAGCGATTGCAGACAGCACCAACTACAGGCGGGATGTAGTGGTCATAAATGCCAGCACCAAGAAAACACGCGTTAGAGTTAAGATCCGCAGCATTACTGCTCAGTGATATCAACTTTCGCTGAAGAGTCAGGTCATCCAGTGAGTCCGTCAGGCCGCTAAAATCTGCGGAATCTTGGACTGACTGCGGGATGGGGACGAAGAGATCCTTGATATTGCTGACGCCAATGGCTGCCAACATTTTGGTGCGTTCGGCAGCTGTGTTCGGGAGATAAGACACCGATTATTCTCCGATCTCAGCCCGGTAAGCATCGGCATCCATCAAGGATGAAAGTTGACTGGCATCCGAGAGACGCAGCTTCAGCATCCACGCTGCACCGTATGGGTCGCCGTTGATCGCCGTTTGGTCATCTTCTAGGGCAGAGTTAACTTCAACCACTTCGCCAGCAAGCGGGCTGTACAAATCGGAAACAGCCTTGACAGACTCAACTGTTCCGAAGACATCTTCAGCTGCCAGCACACGCCCGACCGTTGGGAGGGATGCGTAGACAACATCGCCAAGCTCTTCCTGAGCATGGTCCGTAATACCGATTGTGACTGTGTCACCATCAACACGTACCCACTCATGCGACTTCGAATAAAGCAAATCTGCTGGAATGTTAGACATTGATGAAACCCCTTAAGAACTAAATCGTTGGAACAAATGGTGCATCGGAGACGATCGCCGGCATGGCTTTGTCCCGGATAACAACGTAAACAGTGGTGCCAATCTCGGAATGAGAGCGCGACAAACGCGCAAGGGCGACACCCTTCTGCAAAATCGGTGAGAAGGTACCGCTCGTGACGTGACCAAGCGGGTTACCCGCTTCATCCTGTACAGAGTAGCCATCACGTGC
>JBEDDQ010000217.1:0-3812 GCA_041176185.1 Armatimonadota bacterium
AGAATCGATGCAGCAACAGGTTCGAACTGGCCGTATTTTAGGGATTGTTGGTACAGCTCTGTTAGCGCTAGGAGTTATCGCGCTCATCGCATTGTTTGGATTTGGGATAATTGCCGACTAACTTGCAGCATCCGGCTGACTTATCTGCCACGAGACGCCAAAGCGGTCCGTTAGCCAGCCATAGTTTGGGCTGTGTGGGTAGCTGTCGATGGCAAGCAGCACAGTGCCACGCTTAGCAAGGGTCTCAAAAGCATGAAACAAGGCGGCTTCATCGGTGAGCTCAACGTAGAGCGACACAGCCGGCGTAAACGCAAAGCCGTGCACCACGGGACTATCAATGATTCGAATGTTGTTCCCATAAATGGCCAGTGTGGCAGACCTGACTTTACCGGCCATCGATTTGGCATCAGCACCATAGTCTGATTTCTCTACAAGCACTGCCTCAGGAAAAGCATCGAGATACAGCGCAATTGCTTCGGCTGCGTTTCCATCAAACATCAGACACGGTGTAACTCTGACCATCGGAATCCTTCAGATCCAGCCTCTTGACATTCACAGCGACAAGAGGCTGGAACAGAACAGTTAGTTTGCAGTCTCAGCGAGGGCAACAAAGCGATTGATTAATTGCAGCGCGTAGTCCTAGACATCTTGGAGGAGAATGAAGCCAATCCCATTATGCAGGCACAACTAACACTTTCGCGTGATGCTTGGTGGGTCTAATAGTTTGAAGTCATATGTTGTCATCGTTTAGTGAATCTGATCATGGCAGTAACGTTTGTTATCACTCGGCACGCTCAAAAGGTGTCCAGTTTATAATTGTCCGTCCGGGTGATCAGCTTGAATGCCTTGGTTTTGCTGTTCAAGTTGCATGCGGCGAATTGCATGTTTGTATCCTGCCTTTGCAGAACGCTCAAGTAAATCTAGCCCTGCAATCCTGTTGGGCACTACGAATGTCCCATCAAGCAGCAATATCGCGTGTTGATACTGATGATGCGGGTCGCACGTATCGGACTTCGGGAATACGAACCTAACGCTGCCATCCAAGAAGATATTCCAGTGCGCGTCCCCTGTAACAGCTGTTAATGGAATACGGATTTTGTCATAGCCATCCCATCGAAGTTGACCAATGCTGTGTTCATTACCATTCGCAAAATGGCTGACAAATTCTAGAGTTCCGTCATGTTTCATGACACGCAGTTCACTGATGTATTGATTATCGAATTTACAAAAGACTGCAGCGGTGTACTTTCTGTCTGGAGACGC
This sequence comes from Armatimonadota bacterium, assembly GCA_041176185.1. GTDB lineage: Bacteria > Armatimonadota > Armatimonadia > Armatimonadales > Armatimonadaceae > CAIRTT01. The sequence continues at coordinate 1,264 of JBEDDQ010000217.1, forward strand.
CTTCGATTTGCCAATTTGGTAACTAAATCGGTAGTCATTTTCTTCCACGTACAGCTTCGCTTCATCGAATACAGCAACATCAAACGCAAAACGTTTAGATGCTGCGACGATTCCCGCATGCGCAAGGTCGAGGACAAATGCCTGTTGTGATTTACAATCATGTACAGCCGGTGGGGCCATAGACGGAACGTTTACCCAGACATCCGCAATCCCCAGTGTGGACTCATCGCAGCGTGTTTCCGCGTTAGGGCAGCCATAAATATTCAGTTTCTGAACGCCTGAGCACTGTACTGGCAACGCTTTGCGAAAGTACATCGCAGCACCTGTGAACCAGTTCTCACACCCAGTGAGATAAGTTATCCGATTAGAATCGCTCTCATATGTGGGCTCGCGCAGAAAGCCTCGAATTTCAGCGTCTCGAAGGTACTTTGTCATTTCTTAGAGAAGAATCGATCTTTTACGTGTTTTCTAACAGTTCCAACGGCTTCTTCGTATAGACGTTGTCACACTTCGCAACCCAAATTCTCCGCACGTGTATACCTTTAGATAGAGGCCAATTGAACCGGATACCCCCCATCAACCATTAGGCAGAGAGAGAAACTGACCATCGTTTACCTTTGATCGGCATGCCTCCTGACAAAGCGTTTGATCAGGAGGTACAAGCGAGTCCTTAGTTTGCAGCCTCAGCGAGAGCTACAAAGCGGTCGATGTCGGCACGGATGACGTCAAAGCTGGCATCCCAGAATGCACGCGACCGGATATCTACGCCAAAGCGCTCCGCGAGCGTCGCAGCATCTCCCATGCCCGTGCTGGACAGAAGGTCATCGTAGCCAGCCACAAATGTCTCAGGAGACTTTTGGTAGCACGCATACAATCCAAGGCCAAACAAAAGTCCAAACATGTATGGATAGTTGTAATAGGTCGCACCGTAGTAATGCCCCTTGACCGCCCACATGTAGTTATGACGATGTTCTGACAGTCCATCACCGTACGTGTCATCCTGTGCTTTCGCCATGATGCCACAGAGCTCATCCACAGATAGTTCTCGCGTTTTCCGTTGTTCGAGGACTGTTTGTTCGAATTGGAAGCGGCTTGAGATGTCAACAACAACCTGACACTGCCCCTGAAGGCTTGCTTCGAGAATGCTCAGCTGTTCATCAGGTGATGCGCCATCAAGGGCTGCATTTTTGATGATGGTTTCACAGAAGATACTTGCCGTTTCAGCAAGCGTCATCGGTGTGCCGGCAATCGTTGGCGGACGATGCTCAAGACAGAGGTTGTGGTAGCCATGGCCAAGCTCGTGTGCAAGGGTGCTAACGGCATCAAAGCTTGGATTGTAGTTCTGAAGAATGCGACTCTCACCTGGGATGGTCCCCATGCAGAAAGCACCGCCCTCTTTACCGGCACGTGGCTCAGCATCAATCCAGTTTTCTGTGAACGCACGCCTTGCAAAGTCTCCAAGGCGAGGTGAGAAAGAGTCAAAGTGTGTTGCAACAAACTCCTTGGCAACGCTCCACGACCACTTGCTGACTCTGCGCCGACGGGTGCGAACATGTCGAACCAGTGCAAGCCACCATCGTAGCCAAGCAGCTTTGCTTTGGCTTGCATGTACCTTCGGAAGTCTGGGAAAGCTGCTTGTGCCGCTGCGAGCATCGCTTCCAAGGTAGCTCGGTCAATCCCATTGTGCCAAACGGCTTCATCCAGAGGATCCGCCCACCCACGCCGGGTCGCCAGTACATTCGTCTCGTGCTTGATACCATTCATTGCCGCAGCAAGTGGAAGCGCAACGGTTGGCCAAGTTGCAAGCTCTGCCTCATAGGCATCTCTACGAACCTGTGGATCAGCATCGGATGACAAAACACGAACCATTGCCATCGGCTTTTTGTCATCCCCCATCGGGACGGTCAACTGACTGGTGATATCGCTATGCAGGCGTCCCCATGCGGCAGTACCTGAGAGAGATAGCTGCGCAGCGAGCTCTTCCTCCGCACTGGACATCTGGTGCTGTGCACCGATTTTGGCTTGTTCGAGAGGATACGCATAGAGACTTGCGAGGGATGACTTTGCCTTGAGGGTATCCGTGTCGATTGATCCTAACCAGGCGACCCAGCGTACTGCCAATGTCTGCAAGGCCACTGACTGCCCGCGTAGTTCACTGGCGATTCCCTGAGCAAGCTCATTCGTCGTATCCGTTGAAATGTAGCCATATACGTAAGCCGTGACAAGGTTGTTGACAAGACCGAGCGTATCAAATGCCTTTGCAACTTCCTCGTAAACCTTTACTGTTTCATCAGTAATGCTACTGTCGGATGTTGCTCCGATCTGGTAGCGGTCAAAGCGTTCTGTCAAAGCTGCTATCTGGCTAAGGACATCCTGATATGCAGCCTTGAACTCATCTGAGGAGAGGCTTGGAAAGTACGGCGTGAGATCCCAGTGCGGGAGTTGATTTTCAGTCGACATGATATGTGCTCCAGAAGATTGGTTTTAGACAACGGGATTGGTCAGGGTTCCGATGCCAGAGATCGTGACGGAGACGCTATCTCCAGCAA
>JBEDDQ010000218.1:0-2771 GCA_041176185.1 Armatimonadota bacterium
CCACGGACGCATGGACATCTACAGGCGAGATTCGAGGAAGCAATGGAAAGACGGCAAAGTTGTCAATCCCGGATGGCAATTGTGTAGCAACGTTTACGCGTGATGACATGTTGGCGGTCGGCGATGCGATTTCTCTGGGAAAGATCGGACAGGCTCCCCTTTCTGTAACGTTTACGAAATAGGTGGAAAGCAAACACCACTTATAAATATGGCGAGCAACGGCTAAGACGCCAACCCGCAGAACATTTAGCGGCTAGTCAAAAATAATAACCTCTGATGAACAACATCATCAGAGGTTATTATTGTCTTGCTCGGAGGACTGACTAGCCTTTGAAGAGCACTTTCTCACCACTACCGATGATGTCATCCTTGGATAGTGGCACACGGACACGAATCATCCGGATTCCAGGGTACGTCTTGTCGTCAAGGTAGTTCTTGTCATTCCATCCTTCACCGTTCCACCCGATGCGGTCCTGTACAAAGTCGGGCGCAGTCCGGGGATTGACGCTGAGAATCAACTCAAACTTGTCACCCTTGAAGCCGTACATCTTTGGGTCTTTGCTCATGTCGATTTCACGACGGAACGTACCAGGGGCATAAAGTCCCTGTCGGGCGATGTGCACATTTCGCTTCGTGAGCTTATCTGCAATCGTCTTTGCATCACCCCTAAGCTTTGCGAACATCGCTGGGACTTCCGCCTGCGTGTAGTAGCGTGGGTAAGCATTGAATGCCTTGGGATAGGCCATTGTCACCAGCTGCCACTGTCCACGCGCAGAAATCGTTGCGCCGCCCGCAAGTGCCTGTGCAACGGGAACACCCTTTACGATGGCCTGATCTTTTGGCGCTAGATTATAGACCTTAGCAGACTCTGCGACTGCTTCGGCATTTCCGGCGCGCGGTGTCGCAACATATGCACCACCAGCATCGACTTGACGTCCACCGCTCGTAGAGACGATGTCTTGCATTAGGGTAATAGTCGGGTCTACTTCGAAGCTGAAGGAACCAAACTCCGGCATTTTGTAGCCATCATCCTGCAGGCGAACATCTACACGACACCCGTTCACAGGTCCGTCAAGTGTCAAACCCTTTCCGAGTGTCTTGATGGTGTTGCCATCAGCTTCGAAAATACCCGCATCAAATGTATCCTTGATGGATCCGATAAGATTCCAGCTACCTTCGACCTTGATCACCTTGGACTTGGTTCGGGTCACCGTCACGTGAAAGTCAGTGTTGACTTGTCCAAGTGCGGCAATGTTTCCCGGTCGCAACGCCTTACGGATCTGCATAATCGACCGGTTCTTGGTCGCATTGCGGGTACCCATTTCGTTGCGCATCTTCACTTCATCAGTGATTCCAGGACGCTTCATCCACGCCTGATGACGCTTAATTGCATCGTCCCAGGTCGCGATTGCTTCATCAACCATACCTGCACGCTCATACGAGTGTGCCAATGGGTGGACGACTTGGTTGACTTCTGCATCAGGGTCGTTGGTAAGCGCACCTTGATATGCCTTGACTGCTCCGTTGTAATCACGGACTTTGTCGAACATATTCCAACCCTTTTCTTTGTACACGTCAAAGACTTTAGGGTTGTTGGCGATACCTTCATCGAGTAATGCAAGTCCAACAGGCAAATAGCGACGATCCGAGCGTTGATCTGTATCGGTGAAATTATACATAAGGTGCCACGCACCCGTTGCATAAACATCAAGCCAGTTTGGATCAAGCCACGTAATCAAGCGAATCATCGGGAGAATCGCATCGTAGTTTCCACTGTGGAAAAAAGCATCGGAGCGAACCCAGAGGAGTCCTGCGATGACCTGTCGGAAACCGGAAAGTGCGGCCAGCGAGTATTCGAAAGGCAATCCTGCCCCGCCAAACGATGCTGTTGCAGCGTTCTTTACACTCTTTGGCTCGATAGCCGGTTGCCGCCGCATGTCATCCCGGTCGTTGATGGCCTGCATAGCAATAATCGCCGCAGTTAACGGGACCAGGGTGCCGGCAAGCTTGGGATTTTTGGCGAAAGCTTCGCGAAGCATGTCAGACCTCCCGGCGATCAAATACGAGGATTGCCAAAACCATCAGAGCGGTGGCATATGCAACAGCATACGCACAGTTCTGCGTCAGGAACAACGTCTCGTTCTTGACGACGACATCCGGTTGTAGCAATGGGTTTGTGTACTGGAAGTTTCCAAAGTTTGGAACTACGTAGTGAACGCCCAGCAGAACATACTTTACGATCGCCACCTGACTGTTCTTAGCAAGGTCAAGTGTGTAGCTGGAAAGGTTCCCAATCACAAACAAAACCATCGTAAGGAAGAAGTTGACCAGAGGCGTCACAAAGGTAGAGAAGAACATCGCCAGCGCTGCGAGCAAAAGCATTTGCATCGCAATCATCAGGATTCCCTTGAACAGAATCAGAGGGCTGACAGCGTTCTCAGCACCAATCTGCTTGACCGCGACTGCAATGACGAATGCAAGTCCCATCAAGCCGATGTTGATGCCCAGCGTCCCCAGTGCACCAAAGAATTTCCCGAGCAGGAATTCGTAGCGGCGAACCGGCTTTGCGAGGATTGTGTAAATCGTCCGGCGCTCAACTTCCGTTGGTACAAGGTTGATACACAGAATAACCGTGATGAAGAGTCCTGCAAGGCTGATGATGCCAAGGCCCATACCCTTGACAAGGGTAAGTTCCTGGCGGGGGGCAAACTGCTGAAAGATAAATGTGAATGCAATCAGAACAACGCCAACCATCAGGAATGCGTTAAGAA
>JBEDDQ010000219.1:0-4181 GCA_041176185.1 Armatimonadota bacterium
GATCTGATAAGTATTCACCCCTTATTTTCGAGGCCTTCCTATTCTAATGTTGAGCGAATCTTAGCAGTTTAGAACATCGAACAAACCCAGTAATTCAACGAGGCAATGCCTCATTGGAATCATCCCCCACCGTGGTAACGTATCACCAATACGACTATGTCCCGCCGAACGCTTCCGCTGCTCCTGACAGCCATCCTGATGTTGACAGGGTTCCTCCTGCCAGCACTCCGGGTCACCGCGTGTCTGACAGCAAACACAGGGATGCCGGCTGGATGCCCGATGAAGGCAGCGACATCGGCAAAGCCCATAGAAGCCGCAAAACCTGCTGACAAGCATGGCTGCTGCATCGAAAAGGCCCCTAAACCCGAGACAAAAGTCATCACAGGATCATGCTGCTGCACAATCAAAGCGGCGGCAAAGCCAATCGTCCGCGATTATCGGGCAGGCTTCAATGTCGGCGAGATAGCCATCGCTTTCGAGCATCGCCGTGAGCTCCTCCGTCCAGCTGTTCTCACAGCACCGAGTGCGAAGTGCCTTTTGCTTGATGTCCAAATATCCCGCGGCCCTCCACGTGGCAGTTCGCCCCTACGTGGCCCGCCAAGCAACTCCTGAACTACCATCGTCTCCCGATCAGCTGTCGCATTTCCCTGTGACCGTCTGACATGACCACGATTTCAGGTGATTATTTTGTTTATCCCAAGCATCGCACTTCTTGCGCTAACCACCGTTGCGCCAATCAACACCATCCGACCAACGACCCCGCTAACCGCTGCCCAGCCGCCTGCCGGCTTCAAGCTCATCGAGCGTAAATCCGGCAACGTCAGCATCACCCTCCGCATCCCGGAAGGCGGTGTCTTCGCAGGGGAAGCCATCGATATCGAATTCCGCGTGACAGACACTAGCAAGATTGACCCCGTCTTCGGCGCCACCGGAATCCCGCGGGTGGTGAGCAAAGCTGTCATCACGATGCCGGAAATGGCTGGAATGCCTGAGCAGCGCCCAAAAATCCACACGGAAGGTATCCCTGGCGACTACGGAATCGAGTGCTTCTTCCCACACGGCGGCGAGTACAAGATTGCGCTCTCGCTACAAATCCCAGGCATTCAGGAAGCGGTGCGTACGGATTTCCTAGTCGATGTACGCGACGAGGCAGCGCCCGGAACCCGTAAAGCTGTCGTAAAGCCGTATGCATTGGATGTCAAAACAAAGGGCACTCCAAAGGCTGCTGAGGCCACGGAGCTGCTCTTCACCATCAAAGAAACCAAGTCCAAAGCCACGGTCAAAGACTTTGACATCGCCCATACAAAGCTCTTTCATCTTCTTATGGTCAGTAAAGACCTCAGCTGGTTTGCACATGAGCACCCCGAGCAGCAGCCGGATGGCACCTTTACCCACAGCCAGGTCTTCCCGGCAGGTGGTCAGTACTACACATTCGCAGATGTCGCACCGCGCGGCGCCGGCTCACAAATCCTGATGGGTTCCGTCAAAGTCACAGGTACGACTCCCGCAGCGATTCCACTCGTACCAAGCGGGACGACAAACGCAGCGGATGGCATCAAGGCAAGCCTTAAAGGAACATCAAACATCCCGATTGGTAAGTCACTGCCAGTCACATTCCAGCTAACTGACACGACAACCGGGGATGCGATTACCGATCTCGAGCCCTACCTCGGCGCCTATGGCCACTTAATGATTATTCACGCGGATGGCCAGACCGTTGTTCACAGCCACCCGGCCGAAGATGAGGTTGGAATCACGCAGTCCAAGCGGGGAATTGTGACGTTCAATGCGCGCTTTCCAAAGGCGGGTATCTACAAGGCCTGGGGCCAATTCCAACGCGGTGGCAAAGTCGTGACCATCCCATTTGTGATCTCCGTTGGAGGCGCAAAGTGAGCGATTACAAGCACAAATGGTGGATAAGCGTTGTCACTGTGGGACTGCTTATTGGAGCTGCGGTGGCGATGCCTCATCCACCGGGAAATGCAAAGCTCGGGCCATCCAAGGCTGACCCATTGATCAAGGCCGCGCTCACAGCAAAGGCCAAGGGCGACATAAAGGCATTTGATGCCGCGGTCCTCGAGGCAAAGCGTATCCTAGCTACCGAGGGGCGCTATGCATGCTGTATCGGGGGTGGATGCACGGAATGCACCATCGAGAAATCGTGCGGCTGTGGCCAATCCCTCTTTGAAAAGCAGGGTGTCTGCAAGGAGTGTATTGCGGGGATCAGGGCGGGTAAATCCCGCTACGATGGCATTTCACCGGACATGATTTTCGAGCAGAAGATGTCTCAAATGGCCGGTGTGACCGGTCCGTGGACGATGGCGCGTGAGGGCAGCGGTACGAGCTGGCTTCCCGATTCGAGCTTGCTGTATGGGCGGATGTTCCAGCCGGTGCGTGGCTGGGAGACGATGTTTATGGGCCAGCTGGTCGCCGCCGGGATGTCGTCATCCGGGCCTCGGGGCTCCGAGCAGCTCGCGGGGATGAGCCAATTAATGTGGATGGCGCGGCGCAGTGGACCATCCGGGAGCACGCAGGGCTTGCGGCTCATGGTCTCAGCCGATGCGTGGATGAATGGCGGGCGTGGGTATCAAAATCTGTTTCAGACAGGGGAAACGAGCGGCGGAGTGGCGCTCGTTGATCGTCAACATCCGCATGATGGCCTGATGGAGCTAGCGTTCACCGGGTCTGTCCCTCTGGGCCGGGAGAGCCGCGCGATGCTTTATGTGGCTCCCGTGGGTGAGCCGGCACTTGGGCCAGCCGCGTTTCAGCACAGGCCAAGTGGCTGGGAAAACCCTGTGGCTCCACTTTCACATCACTGGCTAGATGGCACCCACATCACAAGCGGCGTCCTGACACTTGGGGCAACACATAAGGATAAGCTGCGTCTCGAAGGGTCTGCCTTTACGGGTCGTGAACCGGATGAAAACCGGATGCGTATCGACCCGATTAACATCGACTCGTACTCCACACGTGTCTCGTGGAACCCGAGTCCAACAACAAGTGCCCAGGTTAGCTATGGCTTTTTGAAGTCGCCGGAAGCCTTAGACCCAGATCACAATGCAACGCGTTTTACGGCATCCGTTGCGCAGAACTGGGAGCTCAAGGCGGGTGGTTCTCTATCCGGGATGCTTGCATTTGGCAGGAATAGTGGTCATGGAGGAGAGCGTTTTTCCGATGCCCTGCTCGCTGAAGCAGCGTATGTCCGTGGAAACGAAAGCTTATTCACGCGCATTGAGCGTGTCGAAAAAGATGCTCTTCCCGGTGCCACGCCCGGTCTTCATGGAGTCACCAAGCTGACCATCGGTGGGTTTCGCGTTGTCCGCACCGGTCCGGATGCGGAGCATTCTGTGGGCGCATCGCTGGATCTACACAACATCCCGCAAGGTGTTCAGGGTTCCTACGGCCGCAGCCCGGTGGGCATTAATGTGATGTACCGTGTGCGTCTGCCCCGGATGTAAGGGCAGGTTATCGGATACAGGTAAAGATACCTCACTGGTCATCCAATAATCCCAAGTAACGACCTTAGGGGATTGGGATGTATGGTGAAACAATACGACTATCTGGTGGTTGGTGCTGGCCTCTTTGGGAGCATTTTTGCCAGGGAGGCTACGGACAGGGGTAAACGCGTCCTTGTCATCGACCGGCGCAACCATATCGCTGGAAATGTCTACACACGTGATGTAAACGGCATCCATGTACATGAGTATGGTCCGCATATTTTCCACACAAGCCAGGAGTACATTTGGAACTACATCACACGGTTTGCATCATTCAATAACTTCACTTTACGCACAAAGGCAAGCTATGGCGGTAGGCTGTACAGCCTACCGATCAATTTATACACCATGCATCAGATCTGGCCGGATGTCATGACACCTGCAGATGCCATCACCAAACTGGCATCGGAAGTCCGTCCAAACCCGAATCCGGCAAACCTCGAGGAGCATATGCTCGCTCAGGTCGGACCAACTCTGTATGAAATGTTTGTAAAAGGCTACACAGAAAAGCAGTGGGGACGCTCCGCAACACAGCTGCCGGCGTCGATTATCAAACGCCTTCCCGTTCGCCTGACGATGAATGACCGCTATTTCCACGACTCGCATCGCTGGGAAGGTATTCCTATTGGCGGGTACACAAAACTAGTCGAAAACATGTTGCTTGGCATTGAGGTCAGGTTAGGA
>JBEDDQ010000220.1:0-4328 GCA_041176185.1 Armatimonadota bacterium
TCTAACGGCATCCGTCATCCGGTGAGTTTACATCGCCACCTACAGGATTGCGCACCGTGTAAATCGAACCTGACAGCATGGCCACCTCCGCGCTCCGCATCGCATCCCTGTCAATCGAAAACCGCAGAAACCCCATCGGCATCACGGAGAAATCTCCCCGTCTACAGTGGATGTACGCCTCTCCACAACGCACAGTACAGCCGGTATCCGTACAGCTCCAAGTCAGCACAACGCCAACCTTTCGCAGCGGAATGCTCTGGGACACCATCATCAAATCGCCCGGCGCCAATGAAGCCACCTATGCCGGCCGGCCACTGCAATCCCATCAACATATCTATCTCAGAGCCCGAATTCGCGACACCTCGGGAAACCTCTCCCCATGGTCGGACACCGCAAAATGCATCATCGGAATCCTCGAGCCACGCAGCTGGCGTGGGAAATGGATTGGCTTCAATCCCGCCGAAACCGCGCTGCCTGAACATCCGCTGATCGCACCCACCTGGACCACCAAAACGCCCAGCCCGCTGCTTCGCAAGGAGTTCGATGTCCCAGGAAAGGCCATCCGCTCCGCGACCCTCTACGCAGTCGGTCTCGGCTTTGGAGAGTTTCGCATTAACGGAAAACGCGTCAGCGATCAAGTCCTCGATCCGGCTTTCACGCGCTACGACAAGGCGGTGCTGTACAGCACCTTCGATGTCACCAAGCTCCTTCAGTTTGGGCGGAACGCCATTGGGGTGATGCTTGGAAATGGCTGGTGGAATCAGCATCAACCGGATGCCTGGGAGTTTGAGAAAGCCCCATGGCGTGCGGAGCCTATCGCGCGGGCGTGGCTGCATATCCGCTTTGTGGATGGCAGTACACAGGACATCATAACCGATGCCAGCTGGAAGGGCGCAGCGGGCCCTGTTGTCCGGGATGGCCTTCGCTCCGGCGAAGTGTACGATGCCCGCCTGTGGCCGGATGGCTGGGACCAAGGCGGCTATAACGGCACGCACTGGCAGCTGGTCACGGTCCGGGATGCTCCCCGCGGTGCGCTTCGCTCACAGCTGGCGGACCCGATTCGGGTTACAGAGACCCTGAAGCCAAAGAGCATCACCAAGCGCCCGGATGGCAGCTTTGTCATCGATTTCGGCCAGAACATCGCTGGCTGGTGCCGACTAAGGCTTGCGAACGCAAAGCCCGGGAATCCGATCAAGCTTGTGTACGGTGAGCGGGTGAGCGCGGCCGGGGATGTGACTCAGGATGAGATCAAAATGCACACCAAGGCCGGGCCATTCCAGACGGATGTTTACATCCCCCGTGGGGCGGCAGGTGGCGAGACCTACGAGACGCGGTTTGCCTTTCATGGGTTTCAGTGGGTGCAGGTGTACGGGCTTGAGACTCTGGATGCGGGGCAAATTGATGCCCGTGTGGTCCACACGGATTTCGGTAAGCTTGGCGACTTTTCGTGTAGCGACGCGCTTCTGAACCGTATTCAGCAGGCGACCAAGTGGGCGTATCGCTCCAACTGGGTTGGGATTCCGATGGACTGTCCGCATCGCGAAAAGAATGGCTGGACGGGGGATGCGCAGCTTGCGATTGAGCATGGGCTATTGCACTGGAAAAACGATGCCGGCTACGAGAAGTGGCTTCGTGACATCGCGGATGAAATGCAGGCAAGCGGCGAGATTCCAGGGATTGTGCCAACGGGTGGCTGGGGCTATGCGTGGGGAAATGGCCCGGCGTGGGATGCGGCATTCATCGAGATTCCCTGGCAGCTCTACCGCTACCGCGGCAACCGCAACGTGCTTGCGGAGCACTATCAAAAGATGAAGCGCTACGTGAACTACCTCTCGGGTAAGTCCAAAGATGGCATTGTTTCGATTGGCCTTGGTGACTGGCTGCCTGCGAAGACGGAGACTCCGGTTGCGGTGACCAGCACGTGTTACTACACACGCTGTGCCGACATCGTGGCGAAGACGGCTGCCGTGCTTGGGCATCAGGAGGATGTCGACACATATAACGCAGTGGCGCTGCGGGCGCGAAAGGCATTTGTCAAAGCGTTTTTGAACACATCGGATGGCACAATCGCAAACGGATCCCAGACCGCCCAGGCCGCTGCGCTGTACTTCAATATGGTTACAGATTTCCCGCAGACAACTGTGCTTGATCGCCTCATCGATGCCATTCACCGGGCAGATTTTCACATCGATACCGGAATCCTTGGCGCGCGGTATTTATTCCGTGTGCTGAGCGATTTTGGTCGCACCGATGTTGCCCTGCGGATACTGCGCCAGAAGACAAAGCCGGGGTATGGCTGGTGGCTGGAGCAGGGTGCGACGACGCTTTGGGAAGACTTTGATGGCACTGGCAGCCGGAATCACATCATGTTTGGTGACATTTCGGCGTGGTTTGTGTCGTATCTTGGCGGGATTCGTGTGGATGATGCAGCTCCAGGGATGCACCACTTTCGGGTTGAGCCGATGTTTGTAGCGGACATCAATAGGGTGGATGTGCACCACGATAGTCCATTTGGCCGGATTGTGGTGAGCTGGAGCAAGGATGGTGGGCGGGTGATGTGCCGTGTGGTGGTTCCAAGTGGAACGACTGCGGATGTCGTTTTCCCGCTCGCGGATACACAGGCGTTGCACGAGGGTGGCAAACCGGTCGCCGGAAAGCTGAAAGTGCAGCTTCAGGACCGGCACCAGACAACGCTGCGACTGAGCGGCGGTGCGTATACGTTTGCATTTCCAATGGTTGTGGATGGTCGGAGGCTTGGGACGGTATGAGTGTACGTAAGTCATGGGGTGAGAAGTTGCAGCAGTGCAAGGCACCGAAGATTGTCATCTTGGAAAAGGCTTGGGGCGGGATGTTAGCAGGAGACAAAATGTACATTTCGTCCCCGCGGGAGTTGGATGCTGCCATAAGGCTTCTTCCTTCCGGCGAGGTGATGTCGATTGCTGAGTTACGCCATCTCTTGGCAGACGAACATGGGTGTGCGGGCACCTGTCACCTAACGACCAGCATGTTTATCCGGATTGCAGCGGAGGCTGCGCGGGAGCAGCTAGATGCGGGTGCATCGCCAGCCGATGTAACACCGTTTTGGCGTGTGGTTGCGCCTGGGAGTCCTCTTGCGAAGAAAATGCTCGTCGATGATGTCTGGCTTGCTGAGCGTTTGGCGGAGGAGCAATCAAATCATGGAATTTGAAATCAGCTCAGGTCAGTGCCATCCCGAAATTCACATTCTTGACAGGGCCAAATGCGGGCTTGTGGCTGGGCAGCGAATGCTGATTCCGACGCTCGCCGATATCGAGGCTGCCTTGCCACGGTTATCTCGGGGTGCTGTGACATCCGAGAAAGCATTCCGGGCATTGGTAGCGGAGCCCTTTGGAGCGGATGGTTGCTGCACATTTGCAACGAACAAAGCGCTGCGTGCGATTACAGAAGAGGCGTGTGCGCAGCTGGCTGCCGGTGTTTCCCAATCTAATGTTCCCCCTTTTTGGAGGGTGGTCACCGCCGGCAGCACGATTGCGAAACGCCTGCACTTAGATGAGGCATTTCTTAGTGAATTGCTCCATCAGGATGTCCGCTAGATGGCATCAAACTCTGCGGCTTACGTACCCGCGAATACACAGACACCCCGGTAAATGTACAGGCGCAAGCCTTTTTGTAAGGTGGAACGCACACCTGTGAAGTGCGTAATTTAGTAAAGATACTGTAAAGATTACGCAAGTTCTTTCTTATAATGTTTACGTGTTACAAACGTCAGCATTCGGCATGAAAGGTGCAAGTGGATTCATCGTGAACCGCTTTGTACTCGCCTGCCGCAACATCATCCTGCTTTTAGCAGTGGTGTTTACGCTGGCTGTGATGCCTGCAAGTGCACAGGATTCTCTTGTGCTCGAGAGTAGCATCCAGACAAATTTGGTGACACAGGTGCTGGAATCGGATCCGCACGGCAAATCCTGTATGTGTGCTGACTGCAACCACCTCAAGTGTTGTTGTAAAGCGATGACAGATTCGACGCCGGTGTTCCGTCCGGTCTGCGCCCTTCCAAGCACAGAGCTTTTGAATGGTTCATCTTTTGCGCCACGGTGTGCGAACGGAACCATTGGTTTAACCCTTGATGGCGGGTTTACTGCCATCCTTCAGGCACAGATTGTGTCTGTGGATGCATCGGCATCCCAGTGGTCATCCAGACCACCGCTTGCGCCTCCCCGAGGCTGATTCCATTTCCTGATTCACATGCGGTTTGGACTACGTACGGCTCGCGCTCTCTAGCGGGAACGCATTGCCGACAGTGAGTAGTGCTTTTCATGGCTATGCTTTGTCTTGCCATGTGAAACCCG
>JBEDDQ010000221.1:0-4338 GCA_041176185.1 Armatimonadota bacterium
AGCCAGTACCTAGCGTGGCGGCGACGTTCGCGGCACAAAATCCGGATGCTCATCGTCGGAGGACGCACGGCATTTAGCAATGCATCCGCGGCAAAATAGACTCAGGCCGACATTTCGATGCTGAAACACACGAAGACGGCAGAATTGCCGGTCTTACCATTGCATCCGGTGATGCCGAATGGATACGATGCAACATGGTGGCTCGCAATGGTGCCCTCGCCATCGGTCTAGCACTTTCCGCTGCAGCATTTGCTGTCCGGGTGCCGGCCGCTGGTCAGGATGAACAAACAAAGACGTCGGTTCCTGTCACAGTTGAGACCTTTGAACGGTCCGTACGCCCCGTGCTCGCAGAGCACTGTACGGGATGTCATGGTGTCTACGTTCAGGAAGCTCAGCTACGGCTGGATTCTCCTTCATTCATCAAAAAAGGTGGCCCGCGTGGCTCCCTGATTAATGCCGCTGATCCGGGTAAGTCCATATTGCTTGAGGCCATCAAATACGATGACCACAACCTGATGATGCCTCCCAAGGGTCGAATACCGCAGGCGCAGATCGCTGCTATTGAGGCATGGATTCGGGGCGGTGCTCCGATGCCGGATGACAAGGCAACACCTGCTCCTAAAGCCGCTGTAACCACTGATTTTGCGACCGTCATGAAGCAACGTCGCAAGCACTGGGCATACCTCCCGGTGAAGCAACCAGCTGTGCCTAAAGTCGCCAATCAGAAGTGGGTTAAGAACCCAATCGATGCCTTTATCGCATCCGGATTAGCTGCCCAAGGCCTAAAGCCAAGTGCACAGGCAGATAAGCGGACGCTGCTCCGCCGCGTAACGTTTGACCTCACCGGACTGCCTCCAACCCCGGATGAAATCACTGCATTCCTTGCGGATACCCGCCCGGATGCCTACTCCCGCGTCGTCGATCGCTTACTCGCGAGCCCGGCTTATGGCGAGCGCTGGGGACGTCACTGGCTGGACCTCGTCCGCTACGGCGAGTCGCTTGGACACGAGTTTGACTTTGACATGCCAAATGCGTGGAAGTACCGCGACTACGTTATTCGTGCATTCAACGAAGATGTCCCATACAACAGATTTTTGACGGAGCATCTCGCAGGTGACACACTAGCCAATCCCCGCTTTGACAAGGTCACGGGCTGGAACGAAAGCATCGCGGCAACCGGCTTCTTCTGGCTTGGTGAAGGTAAGCACTCGCCCACCGATGTCCGACAGGAGCAGGCAGACCGCTTTGACAACCAGATTGATGTCATCGGTAAAGCGATGCTCGGTGTTTCCATCAACTGTGTACGCTGCCACGATCATAAGTTCGATCCGATTCCGGCACGTGACTACTACGGCCTTTATGGGATGCTGAAGTCCAGCCGGCATGAGCAGGTCATCGTCAATGACCAGGCATTTGGCCCCGTTTCCAGAGACGCTTCCAATGTGACATCCTCACTCGACCGCAAGGCACTCAGCGCTGACCTTGCGGCTGGGATTGGTAACTTATCGGATGGTCAGCTCACCAGTGCTGCGAGCGCGGCCCCGATACCAATGACTCCGGGGACGGATACTTTGGATGCGTGGCGTGCAACCGGCATCGCATTCCCTAAGGTCGCACAGCCAGGCGATCCAATCCTGTCAACAGACCCCAACAAGCAGCTCCGCGGGTTTGTCACACGTCCGATGGTTCACAGTGGAATCACCCCGCCAAAATTCGAGGGTGTGATGCGCTCACCGAACTTCCGACTGACAAAGCGCTATGTCCACGTGCGGGTTGCCGGACGTCGCTCCAAGGTCAACCTGATGGTGGATAACTTTATCGTTATCCGTGGACCAATCTTTGATGTCGTTGAGCTGAATCTCGACACAGACCAGTTCCAATGGCGGACTATTGACACGCAGTTCTGGCCAGGCCGGGAAGCCTACTTTGATGTTCAGGATTCCCCGATGGCTACCGTGTCGCAGGGAGCTCCCCTCGACCGCGCTGTGCAAGGTTGGGCCGCATTTGATGGCTATGTCATCAGCGACTCGCCGGTACCTCCTCAGGATGCCAAAAACCCACTATCCGGGATGGCAGCCGCTGAGATACGCGCAGCTCTCTTATCGGTCGCATCGAAAATGGCTGTAAATGGACCATTTGCGCAGGCAGATATGCCGGCACTTGCAACATTGGATGTATTAGCCCGCCGTGGCGATCTTACGGCTTCGAGCCAGACGGCCGCTGTGCAGCAATGGGCAGCCATCGATGCCCGTACACCTGCAGCTGAGCGTGCTCCGGGGATGGTGGATGGTGCATCCGGGACGGATGAGCAGGTCTTTGTCCGCGGAAATCACCGTGCACTCGGTGAGCAGGCTCCGCGCCTACAGCTCGCTGTGACATTCACAGAAAACAAGAAGATTGCGCCAGCCAAGGGCTCTGGGCGAGCCGAGTTTGCCCGGATGATTACGAGTGCCAGCCACCCGCTGACAGCACGTGTGATGGTCAATCGTCTGTGGCATCACCACTTCGGGACGGGCCTCGTAAAGACCGTGGATGACTTTGGCATTAACGGCGACCGCCCGACGCATCCTGAGCTGCTCGACTGGATGGCAACCAAATTTACATCTAGTGGCTGGTCCGTCAAGAAGCTCCATAAGCTGATTGTGACATCGGCGACCTATCAGCAAGTAAGCGTCGCAGAGCAGCCTGCCGCACTCCGCAAGGACCCGAACAACCGACTCCTGTGGAAGTACCCTGTTCGGCGTCTCGAAGCAGAAGCGATAAGGGACAACATTTTGGCGGTATCGGGTTCGCTTAACCGCACGATGTATGGGCCATCGGTGTTTGTCAACCTCGATCCGGGCACGGATGGACGTGGTTTGCCACCTAGCGGGCCTCTCGATGGCAATGGTCGCAGAACCATTTATATGGGTGTTCGGCGTAACTTTATGTCGACCTTCTTCCAGGCTTTCGACATGCCAACGCCATTCACCTGTATCGGCAAACGTACGCAATCGAATGTACCGGCACAGGCCCTCGCGATGATGAACAGTCCGTTTGTCCGCGAAATGGCAAACCGGTGGGCAGAATCTCTTATAAAGGTTCCAGCGGCTGACCGTCTGGATGTCGCCTACACCGCTGCCTATGGTCGCAAGCCATCCGCGAATGAAGTAAAGCTGGCGATGGAGTTCATCGGCAAGGACATCAACGACCTGAACGCGTGGAAGGACTACTGCCACGTGATGTTCAACGTCAAGGAATTCATCTTTATCCGTTGAAACGGGTGTTTTGAGCAAGTGAAACTGGAGAAATCACAGTGACTGAAGGCTGTAACAATATCGTGACTCCCCTGTCGCGCAGGGAGCTGCTGGGTCGTGCCGCAAACGGTTTCGGTGCGCTCGCGCTCGCCGGGCTCGCAACGGATGATGCCGCACGGGCATCCACAGGGTCGCAGATCATCACCAAGCTGCACCATAAGCAGCGCGCCAAGCGGGTCATCTTCCTGTACATGGATGGCGGTCCAAGCCAGATGGACACCTTTGACCCCAAGCCGCGTTTGACGCTTGACCATGGCAAGCCATTGCCGATGAAGGTGCCCGTAACGCAGTTCAACAACAATAACAATCTGCTGAAGTCGCCTTGGTCATTCAAAAAGTATGGCCAGAGTGGCATCGAGGTAAGTGAGCTCTTTCCTGAAGTTGCGCAGTGTGTGGATGACATGTGTATCCTGCGCTCGATGACGAGTAACTTCCCGGAGCACACCAATGCAAACTACTTCCTGCATACGTGTAACGGAAACCAGGGACGTCCAAGTATGGGCGCGTGGGTGACGTATGGCCTCGGTACGGAAAGCCAGAACCTCCCGGGGTTCGTCGTGCTGTCCGGCGGTCTGATTCCCCCAGGCGGTGCGGACTGTTTTGGCTCAGGCTTTCTGCCGGCAACCTATCAGGGCTCGCTTTTCAAGGCAGGTGCGAAGCCGGTTTCGAATCTTGAGCGCGGAGAAGCATCGGATTCCGAGCAGCTCAAAAAGCTTGACCTCCTGAAGAAGCTCGACAAGGGTGTTCTGGGCTCGACGGGCAACTCGGGTGCGGTCGAAGCAGCCATCAAGAACTATGAGCTGGCCTTCAAAATGCAGACGGCAGTCCCGGATCTCTACGATCTGCGTGGCGAAACCGATGCAACGAAGAGTCTCTATGGCATCGACCATCAATATGGTCCGACGCGTGTTTTCGGAACCCAGTGTCTGTTGGCTCGTCGCTTGCTTGAGCGTGGTGTGCGCTTTGTTGAGCTGACGTGTCCGGGAACGGGACATGACCGCTGGGACCAACATGGAAACCTCAAGCGTGGTCACGAAGACAA
>JBEDDQ010000222.1:0-4602 GCA_041176185.1 Armatimonadota bacterium
TGCAAATGCTGTGGTAGATGCCATAAGAAAGCCGAGTCCTTGAAAAACAAAAGGGCTCCACGGATTCCGTGAAGCCCTTGTTAGATGCGAAAATCCCCTAGAGCTCGGTTGGAAGCTCATACCCCTGGCGGTATGGGCGATCCAGCATCGCGGATGCTTCACTGTCACCGAGAATCCGCTCATTCTTCGGATCCCAGCGCAGCTCATCGCGCTTGAGACGCATCGCAATATTGCCAAGGTGACAAATCGTGATCGAGCGATGCGCAACCTCACATGGCGCGACACACTCCTTGCGGGTCAACACGCCATCGATAAAGTTGCGGAAGTGGTTGTCACTCTTGTAGAGGTGAAGTTCTTTATCAGCAATAACGCTGTTCTTGATCTCTGCCGAGCTCGCATCGTGAACACCACGATTTGCCCACACCCAGCCTTGCGTGCCCTCAAACGTGACGCCGCCCTTGACCTTGCTGGACACAATCATTCGGACGCCATTCTCATAAATAGCCTCGAACTCGTAGTCACTCGCCGTGTCGTAAATTGGGTGCGTCGGGAAATTTCCCTTTGCGTTGACAATCTTGACAGGTCCCGTGTACTCGGTGCCCATTCCCCATTGCGCACAGTCAGGGTGATGTCCGCCCCAGTCCGTCAGCTGACCTCCGGAATAGTCCAGAATCCAGCGGAAGTTGACGTGCGTGCGCCCCGGGCAATAAGGCTTCCAAGGTGCCGGACCAAGCCAACGGTCGTACTCAAAGCCATACGGCCACACCCCCGCCGTCACCTTATCTGCCGTCCGGCCATAGTCAGGTCGCCCTGCAGGAAGCCCCACCTTAACCGTCTGTAGCTTGCCGATACGCCCATTGCGCACCAGCTCAGCCGCACGGCGGAAGTTGCTATCCGACTTCTGCTGTGATCCCGTCTGGAAGATGACATTGTGCTTTTTGACCGCATCCGACATGAGCCGGCCCTGCTTCACCGTCAGCGCAAGCGGCTTTTGACAGTAAATGTCTTTCTTTGCAGCCGCAGCATGCAGCACACAAAGCGCATGCCAGTGGTCCGGGGTTGCGATTTCAACCGCATCGATATCAGAGCGCTGCAGCACATCATGGTAGTCAACATACGCCTTACAGCTAGGCCCGGTTGCGCCACGCTCTTCGTAGAATTCATCCACAATACGGCGCGCAGGCTCACGCCCAGCCGTTCCACCATTCCAGTAACCACCGCTCTGGAAGTTGACATCACAGACCGCAACCACCTGAACGCGGTTGTCCTGGAGAAAGCCTCCCATGTCGCCCGTGCCCTGATTTCCAACACCAATAAATGCCATCGTCACACGGTTACTTGGAGCCACATGGCCATCGCGGCCGAGAGCACTCGCAGGAATAATCCATGGAAGCGCGACCGCTCCCGCAGCACCGGCACCGGCCTTGAATAAGCCCCTTCGCGTCATCTTTTGCTCTGTCATCTTCACCACCTACTCCTTTGTAACGAGCTCATCTGTGTTCAAAATGATGCTGGCGGTCAGCATCCACGCTGCGAGATCTGCTGTCGCAATGCCATCCGGACGCTTCGCAGCACCAACAGCAACCAGCTTGTTCGCATCCGCAGGATACTGCTGATACTCCAGCCGTCGAAGAGCGGTGCCTTCGAGGAGAACATCCTGCTCGGACTTCGATGCCAAACGCCCAAGCGCACGCCGGAACATCGCATTCAAAATGCCAACATCCGAACCCTTGCCCTCAGCAATCGCCTTTTGTGCCAGCACACGGGCGGCTTCGACAAATGTCGGGTCATTCAAAAGTACCAATGCCTGCAGAGGTGTGTTTGTACGACTGCGGCGCACACGACATGCCTCGCGTCCAGGCACATCAAAGATTGCCATCTGCGGTGGACCCGCGGTCCGCTTCCAAATCGTGTAGATCGACCGGCGATACAGCCCTTCACCACTATCAGCCTTATAGTTGCGGAGGTTGCCGTAAACGCTCAGCTCATCCCAGAAACCAGCTGGCTGATACGGCCTTACGCTGGGTCCGCCGACCTTCTCAATCAGGAGGTCGCAAATGGCCAGCGCCTGGTCACGAATGGCTTCGCCGGACAAGCGGAAGCGTGGACCACGTGCGAGCATCCTGTTTTCCGGGTCACGCTTCATCGCATCCGGGGTGATCACACTGCTCTGACGGTATGTGCTCGAAAGCACAAGCGTTTTGTGCAGCTTCTTCAGATCCCAGCCGGAATCCATGAACTCAACCGCCATCCAGTCGAGCAATTCAGGATGGCTTGGCGGAGCGCAGCGCACTCCAAAGTCTTCCGTTGTCTCTACCAGGCCGCGGCCAAAAAGGCGCTCCCAAACACGATTGACGGCAACACGTGCCGTGAGCGGGTTTTCACGACTTGCCACCCACCGCGCAAACGAAAGGCGGTTCTTCGGCTGTCCGGCAGGAAGCGTTCCGAGTGCGCTTGGGATATCTGCGGTAACTACATCGCCTGGCTTGTCATACGCACCGCGGATTAGCACACGGCAGACGCGTGGCTTCTCGAGCTCGCCCATCACCATCGTGGTTGGAACGGCGGCCCAAATGCGCTTGCGCTCATCGGAAAGCTGTGCGAGCTTACGATCCGCATCCTTGGCTGGATGGTTGGTGTTCGCCCGAATGTACGCATGCAGCGCCGCGACCTGCGCAGGCGTGCGTTTGTCCGCAGGAACCTGGAGGACGGCGAGGCCTGCATCCGATGACGCTCCCGCTAGCGGATCGCCGGTTGTCAGCGAGATGCGGAAGTTTTGCAGAGCATGGTTTTCATAGATGGAACCAAAGTCCAAACGAACGACCAGCTTGCCATTTACTGCGGTGACAGGCTTTGCAAAGGCAAATCGTGCATCGTGTGCCTCACGCGACTTTGGATAAATCGCCCAGCCAGGCGTGTTCGGGTTGCCATCGATGCTGCCGGAAACTGCATGGCCATCCTGCTGGAAGGATGCAACGGCCTTGCTAAAGGGTGCATCTTTCCCACCGGTCGATGCGCTAATCCCTGTCAGCACAAAGTTGCCATTGAAGTGTCGGCCGACGTAGCCATTTGCCCCGGGCATCACTTCAATGCGCACACCGGTGATGTCTTTATCTGCGGCATCGAGGGTTACGGTGTAGCTATCCGTTGCTGGGTTGGTCCCTGTAACCACGATGGCAGATGTGTCATTTACAGCTAGTTTTGCGCCACTAGTTGCGGTTGCGGCTGCGACGCCTGCGGGCAGCCAAGATGGCTTGACGCTGGATGCATCCCGGGATGCTTCCCAGAGAGATGCCCATTTCAGGAAGTCCGGCTCTGCGGCTTTTGCGGCAGCCTGCGCATCTATGAGCTGCTTATCAAGCGTTGCCAGCATCGCGTTTTGTTCACGCGTTGGGCTCTTAATCAGCGGCGGGTGGTTTTCAGGAGCTTCGACGCCTGTTCCCGACTCTGCGATGTTGTTGAAGAACGCAAAGACGGAGTAAAAGTCCTTTTGGCTCACCGGGTCGTATTTATGGTCATGACAGCGTGCGCAGCCAAATGTCATCCCAAGCCAGACAGCGCTGGTGGTTTCGACGCGGTCGACAACGGTTTCGATTCGCCATTCTTCAGCGATGACGCCGCCTTCGGTATTGACGCGGTGGTTACGGTTGAACCCAGTTGCGATGACCTGTTCGGTGGTGGCATTTGGGAGCATATCTCCGGCGAGCTGCTCGATGGTGAACTGGTCGAAGGGTTTATTGGAGTTAAAGGCATCGATGACCCAGTCACGCCAGCGGTACTGGAAGCGCTCGTAGTCCGCCTGGTAGCCATTTGAATCTGCGTAGCGCGCGCCATCCAGCCAGTCAGCCGCCATCCGCTCACCGTAGCGCGGGCTTGCGAGGAGGCGGTCCGCGGCGAGTGCAAATGCATTTGGGCGTGTGTCAGCAAGGAAGCGGTCGACTTCTACAGGCGTTGGAGGCAGTCCGGTGAGGTCAAGGCTTGCGCGGCGTAGCCACGTGCGCCGGTCAGCATCCGGGCTAGGTTTCATCTGGGCCTTGTCGAGTTTTTCGAGGACAAAGGCATCGATGGGGGTACGGACCCACTGGGAGTCGGAGACTTTCGGTATGGAAGGGCGCTTCGGGGCGACGAAGGCCCAGTGCTTATCAACCTGCGCACCGGTGCGCGTCCAGGTTGTGAGCAGCGCTTTCTGGGCAGCGGTCGGCTGGGATGGCTCGTTCATCGGGGGCATGTGCAAGCTACTGGATGCCGGCAGGGCGACACGCCGTGCGACTTCCTTGGCCTGTGCTGCCGTGATGGGCTGATCAAGTCGGAGATTACCTTTACGCGCATTGGCATCGACGCCGTGGCATTTGAGACAGTGGTCACCCAGAATCGGTCGGATTTCCTTGGTGTAGTCCGGTTTCTTGATGATTTTCGGGCTTGTCGGGGCACCGATGGCAAGCCAGGTTGCGGATGCACAGAGGGTGATGGCTAGGCCAGCGCGGATTGTTCCACCGCGCAGCGCTGCAAAGGGGTTTCGCATGGGCAAGTTTCCCACAATTGCAGGTGGAATTGCCAGTGACAGACCCGTTGTTGACTTGATGCAAACCTGCTGTATGGTGG
>JBEDDQ010000223.1:0-6648 GCA_041176185.1 Armatimonadota bacterium
CTATATTACCGATAGTTTAATTCAAATATGCACAAGGAACATTGTGGTGCGTTTGCACCGTCAAACCAGCGACCCGTATAATCTGCGGACGCCACAATGATATTTGCCCTTGTGATGTCCGTCCAGTGGAACAGGCCGGGAGGTGCGGAGTGGATTACGCTGCACGCTCAAGGCAAGCCATGAAGGAGTACTTGGCTCTATGAACTCATCGCTGAGGTTTGGAAATAGGAATCGCTCAGGATTTACCCTGATTGAGCTCCTTGTTGTCATTGCAATCATTGCGATTCTCGCAGCGATTCTGTTCCCTGCATTTGCCGGTGTCCGGGAGTCCGCGCGTCGAAGTTCGACGATGACCAATATGTCGAAGATTGCACAGGCAGTTGCGGCGTACGAGCTCGATAATCGTGAATATCCGGAATATCTTTTTGGCCCCGCTGTTTCGCAGGCTGATGGAACACCATTCGGAGGCGCGCCTTACTACAGCATGAAGGATGCAGCATCGATCGTAAATCGCGGGACGCCCATCGGCCCATTACCTACATCGACTGTTGCTGCACGAATTCGCCGAATTTACTCCAAAGGCCTGTATCCGCAGTACATCCGCGATTTGGATACCTATTCATCACCGAATAATGCTGTTTCCACGCCGGGTGGTGCTGAAGATGTTGCAACCGTTGGCAGGTATCCAACCTATGACCCAACGAACGGGGTAATGTCGCGTGTCGTCCCAGGCACAATAGTGGCGATGCCCTTTTACACCTACGATGCCTTCGATATCAGCCCTAAGATTACAAGTCTGATTGAGAGCAAGATTTCGAAGACCGACTTTATCGCCCGATATAGCCGTGTCTGGTATCCGATCACGACCACAGGTGCGCCAGGGGATGGTGTTCCACCTGCCGGGACATCCGATGGCGAGCGTGCCGCAAAGTACCGCAAGCAGCTACTCTGGCGTCAGCCACCGAATGACACTGTCCTTACATACACAACGCATCACGTTCCATACGGAAAAGTGCTTGTTGTGTGGCTCAGTGGAACCGCCAAAGTCATCGATGCCAAGCGCTTCAACGCACTGGTCGACAGTGCGGGTGACATCAAAGGGTATGAACTCGGACCTAACTAAAGGCTCCATCCTGTGGAACCCAGAGCGGGATTTGCTCGTCACACAGGCACCGGAATAGGTAGGAATTGATGCAATCTGGCAGGTACAGACCCATGATGAATACGAAGAAGGTTAACAGTAGCAAACGGGCGGCATCGCTCGTCGAAGTCATGGTTGTCCTTGTCGTCATCCTGATTGGCGTCTTTGCAATCATCCGTGTGTTTCCACTGGGACTTGGCTACCTCGGAACCGCATCGCGGCGCACGATAGCCGTCCGTCTCGGGCAGGGGATGATGGAGCAGGTCAAGTCGGATGCTGAAAACCTCCCGGATGCCGTCACGTACACTTATTGGGATAATGGAGTTCCCTCTACGGTAGTCTCTGAAGATCCTGATAATCTAGACAATCGTGCGGATGGTAATCCTTACTTCTCAGATGTAAACAAAACACGCTTCATTCAAGGTGAGGCGATAAAGGTCGGGCTTCCGACGCCTGGAAACTATACGAGTGGTTACCTTCACAACGTAAAGTTTGGGCCGATTTATATGGATCCGCAGTTTGGAGATCCAACGGTAGCTCCTGCCGGTGTAAATCCATATTTATCTGTTTATTCGGGCCCACTCGATGCGCGTAACAGTCAGGCTGACTCGACCAATGGCCAGCGCAGTCCACTTGCGTATCGCGGAGCGCTCCGCAGTGCGCGATCCTATGTGCTCGATCCGGGAACAGATGGCGGTGGCGCTTATATGTTGGTCTTACCAGCATCGCTGGATCGCTACTTCAAGGTTGAGTATCTTGTCCTTGTCGATGACGGCTCCGATGACAGTGGATTGAATGTCAGGCTCGAGACGGAGCAGCTCTTAGTTCCTGCGAAAGCATTTGCATGGGTCAAGCTGCAAAACGTTGCTGCAAACGAATCAATTTCACCAGGCTCGGATATTGTCACGCGCACCTTCCGGCGTTTGCCCGCAGCTACGACCTGGTCATCTGATGACCCGTATGAGTACAAGCTGGCGAGTGCAAATATTTCGGGAGCGCCTGGAGCTACGTCCTACGCCAACCTTGGCCAGATCGCCTTTAATCCTGCGGGGGCTAACTTCACCGAAGATGTAGCTGTAGGACCACGTGCGTTTGTTGCCTATGTAGACTATGCGGTCCTCGATTGGCATATCATCCGGGATGACCGGGATGTTCCAAGCGCACTCCCCGATGTTGCCGGTGCTGTTCCAGTACGGCTTAGCCTTGCTAAGCTAAAACGCATTGGGGATACAAATCCTGATAACACCTTCTATGATGGACTCTTTCCACCAGCAGATACAGACCCTACGGCCAACTTCGACATCCGGGTAATTCGTCTGGATACCGGAGCCGTCCTTAATCAGGGGGAACATGATTTGCGCTCCACTACCGATGCCAACGCTGACTATTGGGTTCGCGATGGAAAAGGTGGGACATGGGATGCTGGTCTGGTCTATGTGAATGTAAATCGTGTTCAACCAGGAACACCAATTCGTATCCTCTACAAGGCGGATGGCGAATGGGCTGTCGCACTCCAAAAGGCTGTCGCTACATACCGTGCGTGGAATCAATCGCAGCTCGGGAGGCCACCCCTGTCAGGCACGGATGGCAGTGTCCAGTTCGGTGACCCAACACGCTTTGGTATTGAAGGGACACGCCTCTACTTTGCACGAAGTGAAGTGAATAAGGCAGTCACGGTCCGCCTTGAGCTAGTGGATGCTGCTGGGCAACACACACGTACGGCTCCGCTGCAGGTTCCGATATCCGGAACAGATGGCGACTATGCAACGGCTGACATGTCCCGATACATACCGGCAGGTGTCAGCGACTGGCGAGTGGTCGATGGTGCTGTTAAGGGTGTTAGCGTCAAGGTCAGGGTCATCTGGAAGGATCGATCCATTGACTCAGCCCCATGGCAGATTCAGGACATGGATTCCTATGTCACACAAGGAGTAGTGCAATGATCAATCGCAATACATCGCTGCCGGTTGAGCCTAAAGCCACACAAACTCCACGGCAACGTCAGGCGTATGTCGCTGCACGCTATGCAAAGCTCGCACGCGCTTTTACCCTAACTGAGCTGCTTGTTGTGATCGCCATCACGACGATTCTCCTTGGTTTGCTATTCGTCCCTATCATCCAAGGATTCAATATCACCAGACGTACAGCAGCAGAGACTGCGGCACAAGCTGCGGTTAGGACAGGGTTGGAACGAATCTCGCGGGACTTGTCTCAGGCTGTCTATGTCTTCGACAACAGCGCAACGCCTATCCTGTTACCGCTCGCGCGCACATTCCCTATTGGACCGGGTGGGGTAGACACCAACCAACCGCATATTCTCTTTGCGAAAATTGATTTTGTTCCACGTGGCGGTAAAGCGCCTGCAGCCAGCGTGATTGATCCGACCACTGGTGAGCCAATGACGGGTAAGACGCTGACACTTCCACTTGCTAACGGAACACGTGTCATCCGGTACTTCCTGGGGCTTCGCCGAAACTTGGATGCTGGTGGGGTGGTCAAGCCGTATCTGAATCAATATGAATTCAGTTCCCGGGCGGATGGTGGTAATCCAGACAATGAACATAATCCACTGATTGTTTACCGTGCAGAGTTTGATCCGCAGGATCCGAATCTGTTTGACCTTTCTAACTATGGCAGTGCGGTGGACGGGGATGCAGGATTTAATGACCCTGCGTTTTTCTACAACACAAAGCTTGCGCCAAACGGTCGCTCTTACGCGCAAAACTGGCGGGATATCTCCAGCCCGATGGTTGATTCGGACAAGGCTGACATGCTTGCTTGGCGCCGGGATGGATCAGGTGCTCTCGTTACCGAAGCTCCGTTCCGGACGCTTGTGACATTTACTCCGGGGACTGTCGTGGGTGACACCGCCACACCAGGATTTATGAACAATGCTGCCGCAGAGGCACCCGGCGCCGTTCCAACACGCTACAGGACAAAGAATGGCCAATGGGCCCTCCCATACAGCGTGACGTTCTACCGGGCAGCGGGTGGGGCAGGACAGGCGCGCCCAAGTTTTGGCGAATTGCGTATTCGGTTTGAAAATGAACCACAAGTCGATGGCTCCACACGCCTCCGAGTTGTGCCAACAGCCGCATCCGGTAGCCTTGCAGTGACACCCGAGCAGTTTTATACGGCTGTTTCACCAACAAGCGGAAAACTCTTCGTAAAGACTCCAAATCTGGCGTTCCAGGTTGATGCACGAACAGGCGCAATCGAAACAGGGTTCCCACCAGTCGCTGGATCGGGCGCTGGAGTCCCGATGTTGACCGCTGGTGGAGTGGTTGCTCAGATGACGGCAAGTGTCTATCCGCTGCGTGGGGATTTGATTCCATTGGTGATGCGAATGGTTTCGCGTGATCCGAATGCGGGCACGAATGGTGTCCCAACGAATCAGGGCTTGACCGCGGTCGCTCCCCTTGGCCTTGGTGATGTTGCACCTTACTATCCACTATCAGGCGCAACGCTTCCGGTAGCCACTGCATCACCGATGCAAGTCTTCGGAAATGTTGTGGGTGGATCCGTTGCATCTGGCGGCGGACTGATGATTACTCCCGGTAGTGAGAGAGTTCAGGCACCTGATCTTCAGCAGGGAAGCTCATCTGTTTCAAACCTTGTAACTTGGTATCGGGCAGCCGGTGCGACCACTTCAATCGCAAAGAAGGCAACTCAGCTGGATGATGTCCTTGATACATCCGGCGGTATTCGAAAGCGCTGGACAGTTACGGGTGGACAGCGAAACTACATCCTCGATCAGGATACACAAGTCAACCAGAATGCGATGTTGTTGTTTGATGAACCCAACGGTCCAGGTTTACCTGCAAAGTCTCTCACCGATGGGAACTCAATCGCCGAACGAGAAGTCAGACTAACCTATCTTTGGCAAAACAACTACGCCCGACGTGTTGGTGGTGACCAGAATGGATGGCCAGTAGATTCAGCTGACCATACGTTGGTTGATCTGGCAGGCGGCTCAACAAATGGCAAACAGACGTTGGTTGTTGAACCCGATGTAGTTAAGGTTGATTACAGCACACGGGCACAGTTGGTGATCCAGTATGGTGTGAATGTCTATGATGGTGCGAGTAAGCGCGCAACGACAATGCAGCTCTCTGACCGCGTTAAAGTCGGCAATTTAGGACGGTAGTCAAGATGCACGGAAATTCGATCCCCGGGTTTAGGACAAACCGACGTCATCACGAAGGTGGACAATCGCTGACGGTTGCCATCGTCGTGATGTTCCTCCTGCTGTTTATTGCCGGACTCTTTATCGCGCTGGTAATCAACAACTTGCGTAGCACAAAGTCATCGGCTGAACGCGTAAATGCAACTAAGTATGCGGAAGCTGGTCTTCGTTACTTGGATGAACAGCTGACAAAAGCTCCTGAAGGCGCTGACTGGCGTCCAAGCCCGAATGATCCTCTTGGCGATCAGAACGCGACTGCGGATCCCAACAATGCGGTAAACGACATTGACCCAAGTGATCCTGACTATGAATGGCTGGCGGAGGTCTTCCCTGGCCGCGATGGTTATGCCGCTGATGGAACCCCACAGGACTTCGGACCATACACACGCGTTGAGTTCGGTGGACCAACACCATCCCAAGGTAATCTTGGTGGTCGGGCATTGGTACGTGTTACATACCGTCCAGTTCCAAAAGACACACTTAATGCAACCCCGGATCAGAAGTACCTGCGTCTTGACTCGGTTGGCCGCGTAGGTAGCATCGATCCTGCAGACCCTACTACCTTTGGAAACACAGAGGCCAAAGGTCTTCGTCGTGAGCTGCTTGCATACAAGGCAATCGGACTTACGGATTACATCCGCTGGTTCACAAATAAAGATAACCGTACTGTCCCTGCGACAATTGGATCCGTAAACACTGTCATCGATACGCCCGTTGACACCGCAGGCGGTACGCGACCAGTTACTGGAGCTGTTGAACGGGAAATCATCAATTACTTTGATGGTCCAATTCGTTCTAATGGCAATCTGGCGTTTTACGGTGTTAACGTCCTGACACTCGATGGCCGCCGCAATGATGCGGTTGAAGTTAATGGCACAATTAGTCTGAATGGACTGGATGATGCTGTTGCAGCAGTAACGGCAACAGATCCAACGCGTGTGTATCTTAACGCCGCTGCTTCCGGTGTTCCTTCAGTCCTTCCAAGTTTGTCTGCAAACTTCACAACCGCAAGTGGTTTGATTAGAGATAATCCATCCGGCGGTGATGTGACCGAACTTACGGGGACTGACAAAAATCTTCGTACAGTTGCACGACTTGAAGCGCCTCGAATCGATGAACCGATTGGGCCAAATGGCTTAACGCGCTATCGTTCGCTGACACAGTTCTCGGAGCCGCTTGCATCCAAGCACATGACGTCAACCGATGCTTCTGACTTGGCAACCCTTGGTGCTGAGCTTCCAGGGCAGGTTGGTTGGGGAAGCGGACTATATATCAATAACCGAGAGGATGTACAGCGGGAGTCTGAAAGTCTTCTGGGAGC
>JBEDDQ010000224.1:0-5437 GCA_041176185.1 Armatimonadota bacterium
TAGGCTCAACAACTTCATTGGTTGTCGGGGCAGACACGACTTGCTTAGTACCGAATGCTGGCTTGGTCGGGAGCACTGTGTAGCCGATAGCAAAGCATCCGCCAACGATGACCAATAATCCCGTTCCATAAATCCATACATTGCGGTCCATACTCATGTGCAATAACCAGCTTTCCCCTTGCTAACAGGCAACTTCTTGCATTCTAACCGGATTCAACTCAGGCAAACAATTTTCTTAGGGGGCAGTGCAACGTCTGGTTTCCCGGTGTCTGTACGCAATCAACCGATTATCAGTTCCCATACATCCACGTGTGACAGAACGAGACGAGTCAGGCCCGTGTTAATGGTCATTTTCTTCGAAACCCAATGCCAGACGTATTCCTCCAACAAGGTTACTCTCCTCGTAGCGGGAATACTCAACGACTTCGAACCACTTCTTCAAGGCGCGAACGGTTGCATCCTCTAGATAGGGTCCAGCATCCCAAAGACCACCAACCGCGCAAATCTTTATAACATCGGTCATGCCTTTAGTTTGCCGATGTACGGTGTATGCAAGCCGAGCAAGCCAACCTCCGGCGCCATGAAATAGGTTTATTGCTTCACTATTGTTCTTCCCAGCCTCTGAGCTGAGGTGTGGGACCAGAAAGCCACGGCCTTGCGTTATCGCCTGCTCCCGTGCCCAGGCTGCAAACTCCCCGGCATCGCTTGTACGTGACAAATCGATAGTGCTCTGTAGGAGAGGGCTCATTGGAAGCATCCCGTCAAGTGCCCGGATACAGCGGCGGACCACTTCCGTAGTAATGAACGCTCCAGATCCTTCATCCCCGTATTCCCAGCCTCGTCCACCGATGCGGACCAGGACGTGGCCATCATAAGCGCACGCGAGAGAGCCGGTTCCCGCAAGTAGCATCACTGCATTTGGAGTGTCCAGTGCCGCTGCTGCTGCAAGCTCATAGTCAGGCACAATAATCGACGTAACACCGGGATATTGGGCTGCAAAGGCTGTGTTCCAGGCATCGACGACGCCCGGGCGAGTGACCTTAGTGATTCCGGCAACGATGATGTCTGGAATTGTGGAACCACGCTGTAATTCAGGGGGAAAACCATCTGTGTGGGCTTGAACGGACCAATCATCGCAGAGCAAAGAAGTACCTTGTTGGAGCCTAAATCGCACCGATGTCCCTCCTGCATCAATCGTCAGGATTACCAGGGCGTCGGGCTTTGCTTGCATCATTGCCACGTGATAATATCGCGCGGTAACACTCCCCGCTGGTGGAGTGGGCGGGATCGCCAAGGCGCTGGCAAGTTATGGGCTACGTCGGGGGCGGTGAGGTTTGAGGTTTGAATCCTCTCACCCAGATATTCTCAGTTTCAACCCACCACACTCGGTGGGTTTTTGTTTGACAGGTTGGCAGGAGGATTTCCCCATGTCTGATGAAGTGAAGACGACCACGTATGCCGATTCTGGTGTCGATATCGATGCCGGTAACGAGGCTATTCGCCAAATGAAGCAACATATTCGCTCGACCTTCAATGCGAATGTCGTGGCGGATGTTGGTTCCTTCGGAGGAATGTTCTCCCTTGCGGGGCAGCTAGGAAGCGATCCTGTTCTCGTAAGCAGCATGGATGGCGTTGGTACCAAGCTTAAAGTCGCATTCATGATGAACAAGCATGACACGATTGGTCGCGACCTTGTTTGGCACTGTATTAATGACATCCTCGTGCAAGGCGCACGCCCAATGGTCTTTCTTGACTACTTTGCAACGGGAAAGCTTGAACCTTCTGTCGCTGCCGATGTCGTTAAGGGGCTTGCTGAGGGTTGCCGTACGAATGGCTGTGTCCTCATTGGTGGGGAAACGGCTGAGATGCCAGGAATGTACCAGGCGGGAGAGTATGATCTCGCTGGTTGCATCGTAGGTATTGTGGATCGCGGAGCGGTTATCGATGGCTCGACGGTTGACGTTGGTGATGTCCTCATTGGACTGGCATCCGATGGCCTCCATACAAATGGATATTCGCTTGCACGGAAAGTTTTGTTCGATGTAGCAGGCTTTGGGGTTGATACCTATGTAGATTCACTTGGGACGACCGTTGGTGATGCACTCCTTGCTCCGCACCGTTGCTATGCAAATGCATTGCTGCCAAGGCTTGTCTCTCACGAAATTCGTGCGATGGCTCATATCACTGGCGGTGGGTTTGTTGACAACATTCCCCGCTCACTTCCAGATGGTACGGGTGCTGAGATCAGCCGTAGTGCTTGGACAATTCCAGCCCTCTTCACCCTGATTCAGGAATCCGGAAATGTGCCACTCGAAGACATGATGCGGACATTCAACATGGGTATTGGGATGGTTGTCGTTGTGCCCGCTTCCAAGGCTGCAGGGTTGGTTGATGAGCTGAACGAATGTGGCGAGCGCGCGTGTATCCTTGGGTCTGTTGTGGCTGGGGAAGGCGTACGCTTCGTCGACTGACGTATATCGACAGTAAATTGAAAACGCCCCGATGCTTTCGCATCAGGGCGTTTTTGCTAACTTACTGTTCTGCAAACGGAGGAGGCGCATAAGCCTTCGCGACATCCGCAAGGCTTGCACGCTCGATGTCGAGCTGGTGGTCGTGTTCTTTACCCAGCGATGTCGTTGCCGTCACAATGCTGACGACTTCCTCAGGCGTATCGACAATACGGAGGAGATCTATGTCCGATGCGCTTATTTTGCCATCCGGGAGCACAGTGTCCTTCAGCCATTTGACTAAACCACTCCAGTAGTCTGAGCCAAACAGGATAATTGGGAAGTTCGAAATCTTTCCCGTTTGGACAAGTGTCAGTGCTTCCATCAGCTCATCAAGGGTTCCGTAACCGCCCGGAAAGATGACAAAAGCACTGGCTACTTTTACCAACATGACTTTTCGGACAAAGAAGTATCGAAAGTCAACAGACACATCACAGTACGGGTTCAAATGTTGTTCAAAAGGAAGCTCGATGTTTAGACCAATGCTTTTGACTGCGGCAAGCTTTGCACCTTCATTGGCGGCTTGCATAATTCCAGGTCCGCCTCCCGTCACGATTGCATACCCCTTCTTGCCAAGTAGGCGGGCAGTGTCCACCGCTGCCGCGTAATACGGGTCACCAACCCGTGTACGAGCACTACCGAAGAGGGTTACTGCAGGTCCAAGGTCTGCAAGGGCATCCAGTCCGCGGACAAACTCACTTTGAATCCTGAGGACTCGCCATGGGTCGCTATGAATAAAGGATGCCTCGGCGGCAGAGGGAGTGGCCAGAAGGCGTTCATCAGATGTCTTGCCTGAAAAATGATCCATGGGTTCTCGTAGTTCTCCTGGAAATGCAATACGGGAGGCATTGCGCAAAAGTGCCGCAATACCTCCCGGAAATGTTTATGTGTTGTTAGGCTGGGAAGAGCTTGACAAGGGCCGCATCGATGGATGCAACACCTGCATCACCGGCAGCGCGGCTTTCCAAGATGCCATCCGCGTTGAACACATAATAGTGAGGAACGAAGCCTGCCTCATTGAGGAAGGAATCTTTGACATCATGCATATTGTCAATCGCACAGCTTTCGGTGATGCCATGTTCGAGCATACTTTGTTTGACCAGCTCGACATTGGTTTCGTCCTCAGAGCGAGGCATGTGAACCGCGACAACCTTTAGCCCCAGTGGGCCATACTTAGCCTTCCATTCGGCAAGCGCAGGAAGGTTATTTTTGCAGATGTAGCACGACAACGACCAAAAGTGAACTAGGCAGGGAGAGCCGATAAGGCTCTCCCGCGTCGTTTCACCGTTTATCCATTCGGTTGCACCAGCAAGCGATGGTAGCTCAGCGCCACGGCGAAGAGGCATGATTAGCTTCCAGGAGTGAGGTGCTTTGCACCTGGCTTCCAGTTCGCTGCACAAAGACCACCGCTCTGAAGCGCCTGCAGTGTTCGAATGACTTCATCCACATTGCGGCCAACATTCAGTGCATTGATGGTGGAGTGCTTTACAACACCATCAGGATCGATGATGAACAAGCCACGGAGTGCGATGCCTTCGTTCTCCATCAGGACGCCATAGTCAGCGGCAATCTTCTGGGTCATGTCAGCGATGATTGGGTATGCAGTACCTTCGATGCCGTTCTCAGCACGTGGCGTACGCACCCATGCGCGGTGTGAATAGACCGAGTCGGTGGAAGCACCAATGACGACTGCACCAAGCTCTTC
Organism: Armatimonadota bacterium; assembly: GCA_041176185.1. Lineage (GTDB taxonomy): Bacteria > Armatimonadota > Armatimonadia > Armatimonadales > Armatimonadaceae > CAIRTT01. The sequence goes on from JBEDDQ010000224.1 coordinate 4,213, forward strand.
AAATTCATCGAGGCGGTCCGACAGAGCCAGAATCTCAGTAGGGCAGATGAAGGTGAAGTCGAGAGGATACCAGAAGAAGACAACCCACTTTCCACGGTAATCCGTCAGGGAAAGCGACTTGACATCAGATGCTGCAGTGTCTCCAGGGAAGAAAGCAGGAGCTGTAAAATCCGGGGCTGGTTTGCCAACGAACGACATAAAAGTTTTCCTTGTTAGACAACGCACACCACCACATAAAGTGCTGACATACATTGAATGTAGTTTCACCACAGTCTACCCGTTACAAATGTGAATGCACACGGTCTGTTTTGAAATAAATGAGAAGGATTCTCAGTTTGCGATTCACCCCTTGCATCGTTATAATTTTGAAGCGGCAGGGATATGGAATTGGACCATGATTCAGCAAATCAACGACCCTGCAGGTGGAGATCCAGATGCCTTTTGTAATTGCGGAGCCCTGTATTGGTGTCAAGGACCGCTCTTGCCAGTCTGTGTGCCCGGTTGACTGCATCCAGGGCGGTGACGACGATACACAGCTTTTCATCAACCCAAACGAGTGCATTGACTGCGGCTTGTGTGAGCCTGAATGTCCGGTTGATGCAATCTTTATGGAAGACGAAGTCCCTGAGAAGTGGAAGTCGTTCATTCAACTGAACTCCGACCATTACAGTAAGTAAGCGATCGGAATTATAATATGGCACCACTGCAACACGATTGTAGTGGTGCTTTTTACTGATGAAGACGACAACTAAACTTTCCGTACGTTCCTATGAGTTAGACAGCTTTGGGCACGTCAACAACGCCACGTACCTGCAATACTTCGAAGTTGCCAGGTGCGACTGGCTTAAAAATGCCGGGCTCCCGTTTCCTGAGATTCAACGCGCAGGGATACAAATCGTGATCGCTGATGCAACCGTCAAGTTTCTGAGCCCAGCGTTCTTTACCGATGAACTTTCCATTACATGTTGGTGCGATGCGACAACAGGTGCCAGCGTGTCATTTTCATACATGGTTGATTGTGAATCGCGGGGAGTATGTATTGCGACTGGAACGACCAAAGGCGTATGCATCGATGGAGTCTCAGGCAAACCCCGCCGGTGGCCGGCTTCATTTCGCGAAATCTTCGTTCCCGATACAGTCTGAACGTCCCATTCGTCCGTCGTGATTAGCCTAGTTCGTTGCCCATCTATCTGTAGACGGCATTTGCCTTAGACCACACTCTGAG
>JBEDDQ010000225.1:0-16664 GCA_041176185.1 Armatimonadota bacterium
ATCGAACAGCATCGCCGCCGTTGCTGACAAGCTGAACTGGGATGTTACAAAGCTTGGTCCGTTGCTCATCGTTGCGCCGGATCGATTGACGACACGTCCCAATAACCCGATGGGCGCGTTAATGGGTGGCTTTTCGATTGAGGATATGCCCCAGGGGCAAAAGCTCCCGGACAACCTAAAGCCTCCCGCCCTCCCGCAGCCTGGTCCCGGCGGCTACCGCGTCGAGGTGCTCGCAACTGCCATTAAACGGAAAGTCGTGAAAGCTGGCCAGCTATCAACGCTTGCGCCCATAGATGTCGCGAAGCCTACCAACATGATGGACTTTATGCAGGGCAGCATGATGGAAGAAATGATGGATGCCGGCGAAAAAGAGCCTATTCTTCTGTCACTGCTTGCATCGCTCAATGGCTCCCAGTGGCTGATGGTGACATCCGATACCGGACTTGGCCCCGAGGGGTTGGATCCTAACCAAAAGAAGCAGTTTTTCCGCTTGTTCCCAACAATGACCGAGGTCAACTTTAAAAAAGGCACTGGACCAGGACCGCGTAAAGAGACTGACTTCACCAGCCTGATGAGCAAGGTGGCAAATGGCGAAGCACCAGACCCGGCAGCCATCCGCGAATTGATGGGACCTGCGCTTCCGCAGGAGCAAATCGATACACTTCGCCTCCGGATCAAGCGGGATTTGACCGTCAATGCCGTCAGCAGTAAAGCTGCCAAGGCCGGCATCGATACCGCAGATGACGACATTGGAGGCATGAACATCGATCCAGGTCTCCCTGAGACCGAATGGGATGCGGAGTCCGTCTGGGTCAAATCACCTCCGATGAACTTCATCGAGCAATCGATTGGGATGGCGACAAAGGCGGCAAATAGTCGTATCCCGGCCATCCCTAAGAAGACCGATGTTGACTACCAGGCAGGCGCCCTGCAGGTACCGGTATCACTTACAAACATCAAGAATCTTGGTGAGCTAGTTGAGCGTGTTTCCAAAGCAGCTCGTGTTCAAATTGTGTGCGACAAGCGCTTTGCCAGCCTCAGCGTTTTGACACGCGGCGACTCAGCAAAAGCTGGGGATGTCCTTCAGGCCATCACACGGGCAATCCACGGGACGGTGCGCAAGCTCGGGGATGGCGATGAGCGGATTTACATCGTCACCGATGACCTCGTCCCGGCAAGCTACCGGATGACAGGTCAGATGGGCGACATGATGCGCCTAATGGCCCCGATGGCTGGAAAGCAGAGAGCAGCAGCGACCGAAGGGCGTATCGCTAGGGCCAAGCTGTCTGCTAAGAACCCACTCCCGACAATCCGCCGAGGATGGGGTGGCAACCTTCCGGAAGCACTCTGGCAAGCAGCCGAATCAGGCAACGATGAGTGTAAGATTCCGTTGACATCTCTTCCGGAGTCCTACCAAAAGCAGGCCCGTGAGCAGTGGGCGGAGATGCCAAAGGAAGTTCAGGGGACGAAGTTTGCCCCGGATGCTGCACAAGGCGAAATGAATGTTGTGGGTGAGATGTTTGTGCCGGCGACAGGAGCATTCTTTGAAGTGGCGAGTATTTCGGCGAGTGACCTCCGCCCGGATGCCAATAAAGACATCCCCGTCGAGCCGCTCAAGTGGCCGGAACGTGACACCACGCGTGGTATTTACATCCAGCTGCCCGGCGATCTGCGCGACCCAGCCAACCTGCAGCAAATGTCCGCACTGATTGAGACGGCAAAGTCCCGTGGGATGACGCATATCTTCACAGATGCGCCTGTCTACGGCGATATCACAAAGCTGCGTACATTTGCAGATGCCCTCGTCAAAGCTGGCATGAAGCTTGTTCCCGTTGTTAGCCCGCTCCACGGTGAGCCAGCCATCCCGGGTGCACCACGCGACATCGCGCTTACGGGTGAAACCAGCCGTGCATGGGCGAACTCAAAGTTTGCCCGCGAGCTGAGTGAGACCGTGCCCGGGATGAGCTTTGTTATCGACAATGTCCGCCGCGCGGATTACATCGTCCCAGAGGCAGTGGATCCATCCGCCGTCGTCACGCGCCTCGAGCTCCTAGCCACTATCCCCGGCGTCGCTTGGGTTGCTCTCCATGATCTCTCCGCACCAGGTTATGGCGCCGAAAACACGCTCTATGGAGAAAACGGCACCTGGTCGGGCGGTGGTACGCTTGGCGCCAGAACCCGTTTCGCCCGCCAGCAACAAATGGACCCTGCAGACATCGTCGATGACATGGGTTTTGACATGATGATGGGCGAGAGTCTGATCGACAGACGATCTTTTAACGTCTACAATCTAAGCCGCGCCTGGACCAAAGACCTCAAGGGTCGCCGTGACAACGTCCTCAACCGCATCGACCTGATCCTCAAGCGCTCACAGCTGCCGGTTCCGGTCATTCAGTCCCAACAACTAAGCTATCGGGGCACCGTCTGGCAGGGCTGGACCGGGGAAGTCTGGAATTTCAGTTATGAGATGCCAGAGGACTTTGACCCCCTGAAGTCCGATATGAGCAACATGCCCGCTTGGAAAAAGCCGAAGAACCGCAAAAAACCGGCGATCAAGGACACATTGTCCTTTATCCAGCCGGCTGATTTCTTCCAGCGGCAGGGTATGGGCGCCGATGTCAACGATCCTCACCTCCTCCGCCCGGATGAAGAGCGTTTGGCGGCGTGGATTTCTGATCAGCTCGCATCGGATGTGATGGCGGCTTACGACGAAGACCCGAGCGATGAGGAGTCCAAAGCAGAAATCATCGAGCGCAATGGCTTTGTCTTAAATCTCATGGGTGTGAGCACGGCGGATGCCATCGGGTTTCTGCAGCGCCGCGTGGCAGAGCAAGCACAACCAAAGCCCGCGGGCGCTAAGCCGGCCACAACGGCAACACCAGCCGAAGAAAAACCAGCCTCCCATAAGCCTGATTTAGATGCAACGCCTGCTGGAAAACCGCTGGTAGAAACGAAACAGTCAGGTAGCAAGCCTGCTCCGAAACCAGCAGCACCACCCAAGCCGGTCACAAAGCCAAAGGTTCGCAAGAAGTAACCACACGACTAACCGAATGGAGCTTCTTGGGTTTCTAGCCCGCCATTTTTCCTGGGTGCCCCGCGTGATGCCGTGGGCACCCCAGATCTTTGATTGCCTCTTAATGCTGTTTGCGCTTCTCATCACCCCGCGGCGCTTCATCGTGCAGGAACGCCTCTGGAGTCAGATACTCGATCTAACTGGGGTTTCGGAAACATCGCATCGGTACGGCGGCCGCGAAGCCGTCCATCAAGGCCGCGAGCTCTGCCACATCCACGGAAATGGCGTGTTGGATTTCATCCTGCCAAAAGATGTAGATATCCCCGATGCTCTTCTCTCTCACATCTACCCACACCATGTCTATCCGGATAGTCGCTGGCGGACGGTTGTCGTAAACAAATCCATCGACGGTGCAGCAGTGATGACGCTGCTAGATGCCATCCGGGAGCAGCGGAGTCTCCAGCGTTCCCTTGCCGACACCGATGCCATCGGCGATGCGGTTTAGGTAGTTAAACGACGCACAGATCAAAAGCGCCTGCAGGATACCGCGGTCATCCAAACCCTGCGCACGCAGTGGCTCCAAGTCTTCAGGAACGATGCGGCTAGGCGTCTTGGTCACCTTCTCGATATAAGTAAGAATCGCCAGTTCACGTGGTGACAGGCCCGGCGCAGTACGCCAGTCCCGCCGAATAGCATCCGCAAACCCGCTATCAAAGGTCTCGACACGCAGAAACTCTGCGTGAGACACACTTCAGTAAAAGCAGCTGTTCGTTGCACTCGTGACGGTTGCAATCAACTCGTGTTCGCGGCGTGTTAGGGGAAGGTCATCCGACATCATTTTCCCGATGCCCATAAACATATGCTGCATGATGTCGGGAAAAATCGAGTGACTGAGCACTATCGAGTCGGCAAGAATCGCCGGTGGTACATCGCCGTCCGCTGAGCCATCCGAGTAACTCGCAGGAAATGCCTTGCGCGCTTCCATCGCAGCCGCCATGACCGTGGCATCTTCGCGTGGCGAAATGGTCTTAATCCAAGTCATGTGCCAAGCATACCCCTTCCGGAACACGCGGCGGTAGTCGTATCCCCCGTGCTCGGATGCCACAGCGACACGTCACAGACGGATTAGGCATCACGTAGAATCTCTTAGGAGTAACCCGATGCAACGAACCATCCTGATGGACTTTAAAAAGCGCGGCGCCGCCCTCGAGTGGCGTGGGCTTCATGACCTTGAAGCGGTACGCGACACCCGGGATGGCATCGAGTTTCTGCCAAGCGGCCCGGATCCCTTTGCGACCGGCCCTGTCGTCGAGCTGCCATCGGAAAACCCACACTGGCTCATCGTCCGGCTTCGCAGCACGACACCCGGGATGCTGCAGATTTACTGGTGGGAGCCTGGGAATGGGCGTGGGCCGACGGAGCGTCAGGTCTTGCGGTTCCCTGTCATGCCGGATGAGTGGATTGATGTCCAGGCGCCGCTTCCAGGAATCCGTGGAAAGCGCGTCCAGCTTCGGATTGATCCGCCTGGAGATGCCGGTACGCGAACGGTTGTCCAGGAGATTGCGATTGTGCCACGGGCTGTGCTGAGCCAGCCACCAACAATTCGTACATCGGATGACGGTTCCTATCAGGCAAGCATCAAAAGCGGCGCCTTTTCCCTACATGTTGGGGCACGGTTTGCGAATCTGCGCATTGATGCACGTGAAAAACGGGTTGCGTTTGCGACAACGCACCCGCGCCTTGGATGGCAAGAGACGTCTCTGGGTTCGGTAACGTGGTCGGATTTGACAGGCGTTGCCGCTGTGGTCGAGGCGACGGAGACATCGATTACCAGCCGGGCGACATTTCTCGATGAGCGCGGAGCGACCTGGCAGCTCTCCCGCCGCGTTGTGCCGGCGAAGCAGAGCGGCGGCTTTGACATTTCCATTTCGCTGCAAGTCGATAAGCCGAGGATTCTTGTGCACTTCCCAGCGCTCCTCCTCCATATGTCCGGGGCGCAGTTCCATCAGGCTATCTTCCCTGGGGTTGAGTATTTGGATGCCCGTGACACCAGCTCAAGCACTGCAGATATCGACACGGATGAGCACAACCGCCAGGTTCCCCAGCGTCATCAGCCGACGATTCCACTCATGGCGATTCAGCAGCCGGACAAGCATTGGCTGTCGCTGGCGTATACGCGATTTGACCGCGTCAGCCCGTTCTTCGATGTTCCTGACCGCCACTTTGGAACCGGAATGCCAACCATGGGCGTTTTGTTCCCCGGAGGCTTCCACGACCTCGATAGCCTTGTGCCAGAGCGTGGCTATCAGCTCGCAGCAGGGGTTGTGATCACGACGACGGTTCAGGTACGTGGTGGCACAAAGGGTGAAACCGTGCTCGCCGGAGTTGAGCGGTGGATTTCCGAACATCCCCTTCCCGCAATTCCCGAGCGTGTCACGATTTTCGAGCATGCCCGTCTTGCGGCAGCAGGCTTGCTGGATTCTGGAGCGCAATCCCCCGCCGGTTTTCGCCATGCGTATCCGGGAGAGTTTCCATTTCAGACAGCCCCCGATGCCGTATTAGCGCTTTCATGGATTGGTTCCGTGATGCCAAAGCGGGACCCAGGTCTTGCCAAGCGTGCGTCCGATGTTGCTGGTCGCGCTGCCAAGACGCTGAATGCGGGAGCATCCGGTGGCATCGGGCATGTTCGCACGATGGCTCCAACTCTGGTTTACGGCGATGTAAAAACCTATCTGGAACGCGCGCGCCAAACAGGTCAGGATGCCTTGACGCAGGTCAATAAGAATGGTCAGGTGGCATACAGCAAGGGCAAAGTCGATTTTGCGCGCACGAGTCGTGAAAGTCATGCAAATGGCATGACTGGGAATGTGCTGCAGCTTGCGCTAACTTCGGCAAGTGAGACGGGTGATGCGGCGTTGATAAAAGCGGCAATCTCGATGCTGAAGAAAGCCAACGCCGCATATAGCAACACGGTTCCCCGCGGTGCGCAGACTTGGGAAATCCCGCTCCATACACCGGATATCCTTGCGAGTGCCCACATGCTGCGCGCAAATGTCCTTGGCTATGAGCTGACGGGCGATCGTGAATTCTTTGATGAAGCTCGTTATTGGGCGTGGTCGGGTGTTCCTTTTGTGTATCTTGACCGTCCGACGGACACAGGGCGGGTCGGGATGTACGCGACGATTGCGGTGCTGGGTGCATCGAACTGGGTCGCACCGAACTGGATTGGCCTGCCGGTGCAGTGGTGCGGTCTGGTCTACGCGGATGCTTTGCTTGATCTGTGGTTCCACGACCGTGACCCACGCTGGAAGCTGCTAGCGGATGGCATTATCTCAAGTGGCTACCAGCAGTCTTGGCCAGCGGTATCGGGCGCGGTCATTTCAAAAACGGCGCGGGAGCGCCAGGGCCTTCTTCCAGACAGCTTTGTCCTCGAGTCTCAAATGCGGGCAGACCCCGCGATCACACCTTCTACATTGCTGATGCCTGCATCCCGTTCGATGGACCGCCCGCTTTACACCCGTCACTGCTTGAAACCGGGCCTGGGAACGATTCATATCGCCGGGGATGTTAGCGGTCTTCGCGGTGACAAGTGGGAGCTTCATCCTTGGATGGACGACTCAAATGTCGTCATCACTGGCCCTTACGTCACCCGTCTCGAGGTTCAGGGAGGTAGCTTTGAGCGTCTCAAGACCGATCGGCCAAGCGAAGTCATGGTCCTGCGATGCCGTGGCAAGGTGACTCTAGCGTTGATGAAGTAAGGATGTTTGCCTAACGTTGCGCGAAATACTTGCTGATACTACTAGTCTAAGTGAAGAACTTCACACTTATGCCAATTGGTAGAACTATTTGGCGTAGATTGGCATCCTAGTGTTAGCCATGTTTGAGTTATCCCCAGAGACCAAGCCAGCCGAAGGACAACCGGAAAGCAAACCGAATGTCGTCATGGCTGCGCGTACCGCGATTGAACAGGATGACTCGGTTGTCTTGACAATGTCTCTTGCAGAGCTGGATGCTTTGACAGACCTTGTTTTGAATGCTCCGCCAACAAAGCTGGTGGATGAGCCAATGGCAGAGCACTTGCTCCGCAAACTGATGCAGTTACAGCGGGAGAAGCTCTTTACAAGCCCGGAATAGTGCAGACTTTCAGCGTGGTTTCGGGTTGCCTGCCCGACACTTTTCAGAACAGTAGATAACGGTTTCCCAGTCGCGCTCCCATTTCTTTCGCCATGTGAAGTCCCGTCCACACACTGGGCAGCGCTTTACCGGGAGATCCTTTGGGTTCCGAACGCCTCTAGAGAGCCCGTGTTTTCGGTCAGGCACGATGCACCGCTTTGAGACTTAGATTGCGCAGGCTGGCGGCGACAACCAGAGGGCCTGTCAGTTCCCAGCCAAGGTTGATGCTGCTGATAGCGAAGAGACGGCGATCCCGGCTTTTCTGGAGAAAACCAGCCTTCCATGCGGCGGTGAGGCCAGCATCGATCATCGGCAGGATGTCCCTCCGCAGCGAAACCCATTTGCCATAAGGATACGAATCGAAGGTCGTAAAGTAGTCCCGGCCGCCGGGAGTGTAAATGAACTTGCCACTTCCCGCGGTATCTCCAGCAGCGTGGCGCTTTGGCATGGCATAACGGGTGTCAACAAATGGAATCCCAAACCAGAGGAAGTCACCGTAACCGGGGTGGCCCTTCTCGCGATTCTGAATGGTTATAAACGCCTGCCACTGTGCAGTGTGCCAGTTTTCGAGGCGAAGATCATCATTCGAGCGAAAGGGTTTGACGTTGGTCTCACAGCCAAATCGTAGCTCCTTCAGCGCGGATAGCGGTGTCGGCTGTGCAAATTCCTGCTCAATCAGGAGGTGTGCCCAAGAAGCATCCGGGGTGCGGAGCTTGCCCCCGTACTCAGCGATGCCATCCATGTGCAGCTCAAGCGTAGGCGATTGCCCCACCGTCCAGCGGATGGACTTGCCTTCTGTATCCCAGCGGAAACCGTCCGGGCCGTACTCCCGCATCCAGGACCATGACACATCGGATGTCGAATTCCACTGCCGCAGCATCCATTCGGGAGTAGATGCCTCTGGCCAGCACATTAAGGCCGGAGGCATCCCGTGTGGATCATTAGGTGGTGTGACAAAGAAGCCGTTCCGAAACCCGGGATCGCGAAGCAGCTCCTTTGTCGTCATTCCAACAGGTCCTTACTTGCCCTTGCGCTCGTAGCGTGGGCGCTTGGCAGGAGGAACTGGCTTTGCCTTCGGTCCTTCAAGCAGTGCCTTAACGCCGGCTTCGAGCTGTGGGTCAAGTCCGCGGATTTCATCCTGAACCGTGAGGTCTACACGGACATCCACCTCAGCACCGGTGTGCTCTTCGTTCACACCATCCGTGATCCGGTACCAACCACGCAGCGGCATCCGGACCGTTGAGCCATCGAGGAGGGATGCAGCACCGGTGCTGATAACAGCGCCAAAGGTTGGCGTACCGATGACAGGACCGCGTCCGAGCTGCCTGAATGCATGCGAGAAAATCTCGGCATTGGAGTAGGCATTTTGGTTTGTCAGCAATGCCGCAGGTTTAAGCCATGGGTAAAACGGCAGGCGGTCGATTGGGTAGCCTGGTTTTCCGTTACGCCCAATTGTGTAGGCATGTCGTGGCTGATGCAGCATCGTCAAGAGGTAGTCTGCCGTCGAGCCACCTCCATTGTCGCGGACATCAATCAGAAGTGCCTGCTTACCGTAGCCTTCCGCGTAGAGCCCCTGCTCGAACTTGTCCTGGCTCACACCATCCATACCCTTGATATGCAGGTAAGCCAGCTTGCCCCCTGACAGCTCATGGACACGATTCTTGCGGTTCTCAATCATCTCATCGTAGAGCAGTGCAGAAACACCTGCATACGAGCCAGCGATCACTGTACGTGGCGTAGATGTTCCATCTGCGCCGCGGACAGCCAGCGTCACCTTCTCGCCAACCGTGTCTTCAAGGAGAGTATCGATATCGCTGGTTTTGTCGATTTCGGTGCCATTGATGGCTGTAATCACATCCCCCGCGACGACCTTCTGACCGGCCTTACTTGCCGGGCTGCCGGCGATGACGCGTGCCACTTTCATCCCGGGGCCTGTATACGCTTCATCCCATGTGATGCCAAGGAAGCCGGTTGGACCTGCTTCGGCACCTTCGGAACGTCCACCTGCTCCACCACCGAGGGATGGCGAGTAGCCGATATGACTGGCGTTCAAATGTCCCATCAGGAGGCGGATGACATCGCCAAAATCCGTCGCATCGGCTGCGGATGCGGCCATAGGGCGGTACTTGGCATGCAGTGCCTTCCAGTCTGCGCCGTGGAATTCAGGGTCATAGAAGCCATCGTTGAGGGCCTGCCATGCTTCATCATAGATAGCGAGCTGCAGCGCTGCGCGATCCCACGTCGCCTTTCCGCGGAAGGAAATCGGGCGGACCTGGTCGGTTCCAGCGGCGATGACACCGATGTTGCCAGCTCCGGCGAGGATGATCAGCGACTTGCCACCGGCGGTCCAGCCGCCTCCGCGAACACCCGGGGCTGCGACTTTGCGCGGCGGGGCCGGCGGCGCGCCATCCACAATATCGATTAGTTGGATGTCCGCACCCTCATCCCCGGTCACCACCGCCACCGTCGTACGTGAATCACTGCCGCCAGCGATCACACCGCGCACGGATGACTTCGTCGCAAGAAGAACACGAACACGGGTGTGGATGCCATCGGCATCCACTTCAACCAGCTTCGCAGCTGGAGCAGCTGCCGCAGGAGCCGGAGTCGCCGCAGGTGCTGCGCTTGGCGCTGCAGGACCACCCGCCGGACGCGCGCCAGCCTTTAGCTTTTGCCAGCCATCTGCTGTGCGCTCATCATCCTCTTTGCGGAGGTAGACCCACTGCGCAATATTGTCACGGGACTTTCCACGCTCGGAGATAAAGAAGAGTTTGGTGCCATCCGGGCTCCAGGATGCGCTTCCATCATTGCGTGGATGCTTGGTGACATTGATCGGCTTTGCACCAGCTTCGGCCTTTACGACCATCACTTCGCCGTTGTATTCCTCATCCTCATGGGTATACGCAAGCCAGCGGCTATCCGGGGACCAGCTGATATCGCTGATTTCATGCCCAACAGTGATGGTCTTCGGGTTTGTGCCATCGGCATCTGAGACGACAAGTGTCTGCCGCCCGCTGACATAGGCGAGCTTTTTGCCATCCGGTGAGAAGCGTGGAGTGCTCTCAGTTGCAGCGTTGTTCGTCAGGCGCTCGGTCTTCCGTGTAGTTGCCTTGGAGAGCTTTGGCTCATCCTTGTCGGTGCTTGTCACGACGTAAATGTCTGGTTGGCCATCCTTGCGGGTGATGTACGCAAGCGTTTTGCCATCCGGGCTCCACGCGAGGTCTGCTTCGCGCTCAGGGGCATCGGAGACGCGCTGCGCTTTCCCGCCGGTTCCCGCGGTGACGAAGACATCACCTTGCGCAACGAATGCGACCTGGTCGCCATCATCCGATGGGCTTACTTCAGATGCGCCACCCGTGATATTTCGGACATCCACAGGATTCGTCCGGGAATCGACAGGTGCGGTCAGCGTTTGCATCCGCGGGGTTGCGCCTGGCTTTCCAAGATCGAGGACGGCGATTTGGTCACCGACTTCGAATGCTACACGTGAGCCACCGGATGCAACATTTGGAAAGCGAACGCCATCCCCTTTGAAGGATGTCAGCTGCTTTGCGCTACCGCCGCGGGTTACGGGCATCCGCCAGAGGTTGTAGGTGCCATCCTTTTCGGATGCGTAAATCAGGTCGCGGCCGCCATCTACGAACTGTGGCCACAGGTCCTGGCCATCAAAGTCGGTGAGTTGGGTGACATCTTTGGAGCCGATGGTGTGGATGTAAATATCTGCGGATGCTGTTCCGTGGTAGCCGAGGCGTGGCCAGTCGTTTGAGCCGCGGACGAAGGCGATCGTCTTGTTGTCGGGCGAGAGGGTTGCGCCCGCGGTGCGCTGGACAGCGATGACAGGGACGGCACGGCCAGGTTTGGTGGTTACGGGTACGCGGTAGACACCGGGACCTGAGCCGACGTGCTCACGGATTTGGGTTACGAGGATCGATTTGCCATCCGGTGCCCAGCCGATACCAACGGAGCCTCCGCTAAACGATGTCAGCCGAGTTGGCGTTCCGCCATCGATTGGCATGACGTAGGCATCGTTGCGTCCGAGACGGTTGCTCGTAAAAAGGATGTGCTTGCCATCCGGGCTGATGAATGGGCGTGCATCGTAGGCGGCGTGGACAGTAAGGCGCCGGGATGGCTGCTTAGCATCGACATCGGTGGCCCACAGGTCGCCCTGGTAGGAGAAGACGAGACGATTGCCATCCGGGGAGAGCGCCGGGTAGCGTGCGAAGGTGATGGCCTGCTGTGCCATCGCGGCCGCGGAAATGCTCACAACGGCGGCAACGGCAAACGTGGATTTTAGAAGGTTGCGCATAGCGCATTCTACCTGCTGAAAATGCTGTGTTTCCGGATGGGTAAGTTCACGAAAGCTGCTTTTGCATCAAGATCAAAGCAAGCGTCTTCCCAAGCTTACGAGCGACATTTTCAATACGTCCGCAGGGGACAAAGCCGTGTTTGTCGTGCAGCCGGATGGAGACATCATTTCCTTCGGTGATAAGTGCGACGACATTGGTGATGCCATAAGCGGGCGCTTGTTCGAGCGTGTGCATCAGGAGACGTTCTCCGTAGCCATTTCCAGTGTGTTCTGGATGGACATAGAGCGAGTTCTCAGCGGTATGGCGATACGCCGGTTTTGGGTTAAACGGCGAGAGGCTTGCGTACGCGACGACAGTGTTATCCGCAATCAAAACCCAGCCCGGGTATGGGTTTTCCGAGTGCTTTTCAATCCAGAGTGCCTGGTCAGCCTCGGAACGGGGGAACAGATCGCAGGTTGCTGTGCTGGTCGCAACGTAGTGATTGTAAATCGCGCGGAGAGAATCAGAATCATCCGGCAAAACACACCGGATAACGACATTTCCTTGGTTTTTATCCATTGCAGGTGATTAAACAGCGGAATCATCGAAACTGACATCCATGGGATTCCTGTGTCCCGCAGTGATGATAGGTCCGCGGTAGAATCTCAGGTAATTGTTCGTGCTAGATGCATGTTGAAAAGAGGCCATCCTTTGTCTGCGTTTGAAGCCCACCTTTCTGAAACTGACCCTGATGTATTTGCAGCAATCCGCGGCGAGGATGCCCGCCAGGCGGACAAACTCGAGCTGATTGCAAGTGAGAATATTGTCTCGCGTGCAGTCCGTGAGGCTCAGGGAAGCTCGCTGACGAACAAGTATGCTGAAGGCTATCCTGGTAACCGCTACTATGGCGGGTGTGAATGGGTCGATGTCATCGAAGACATCGCCCGCGACCGTGCAAAGCAGGTCTTTGGCGCCGAATACGCTAACGTCCAGCCACACTCGGGAACAAGCGCCAACATGGCGATTTATTTCACATTCCTGAAGCCTGGGGACACCGTCCTCGGGATGGACCTCTCCCACGGTGGTCACCTGACGCATGGCTCCCCGGTGAACTTCAGCGGTCAGCTGTACAACTTTGCCGCGTACGGTGTGGACCGCGAGACGGGGTTGCTTGACTACGACAAGGTTCGTGAAACGGCCCTTCAGGTCAAGCCGAAAATGATTACGGTGGGTGCGAGTGCCTATTCCCGCGCGATTGACTATGCGAAATTCCGCGCGATTGCCGATGAGGTTGGAGCGTTTCTGTTCGCTGACATCGCGCACCCGGCAGGCCTCATCGCAACCGGTCAGCTACCAAGCCCCGTGCCCTACGCACATGTGGTTGCCACGACAACGCACAAGACCATGCGTGGACCCCGCGGCGGTCTGATTATCATGGGCAAGGATTTTGACAATCCATTTGGCCAGGTGGCCGCGAAGAGCGGACGCACGCTGCGGATGAGCGAGCTCTTGAACCGGATGGTTATTCCTGGCGTTCAGGGCGGCGCTTTAATGCACGTTGTGGCCGCGAAGGCCGTCGGCTTTGGCGAGAACCTCAAGCCTGAGTTCACCGAGTATGCAAAGCAGATCATTCTGAATGCGCGTGCGCTGTCAACATCGCTTCAGGCCCGTGGGTTTACGATTTGTTCCGGAGGAACTGACAACCACTTGATGCTGATCGACCTTCGGAATAAGGGTGTAAACGGCAAGGATGCGCAGTTTGCCTGTGATGAAGCGGGAATCACATTGAATAAGAACGGCGTTCCATTCGATGACAAGTCTCCGCTTATCACCAGTGGAATCCGTATCGGTACACCAGCGGTAACGACGCGTGGGATGAAGGAAGCGGACATGGATGTCATCGCGGGCTTTATCGACCGTGCGATCAATGGCCGCTCGGATGCCGCAGTGCTTCATGGCATCGCGGGTGAGGTCAAGGAATTCTGCGCCGGATTCCCGATTTGGGAGTAAGTTGACAGACACGCAGGGCCAGCGCCCAAGCTGGGATGAATACTTTCTCAGTATCGCCCGTGAGGTAGCGACGCGTTCTACGTGTCAGCGACGGCATGTTGGGGCGCTTATCGTGCGCGACAGGCGGATTTTATGCTCCGGTTACAACGGTTCTCCGCCGGGGCAGCCCCACTGTACGGATGTCGGCTGTCTTCTTGAGGATGGCCGCTGTATACGTACGCTTCACGCGGAGCAAAATGCCATCACACAGGCTGCACTGCACGGTGTAAGCACACAAGGGGCGACACTTTACTGCACCTGTCGACCATGTCATGTCTGCGCAAGGATGATTGTGGGCGCTGGGATTGTGCGTGTTGTGTTCTTCGGGGATGCCCCTGAGGGCTGGGCATCGGATGTACTTCTCGATGCCGGAGTTTTGGTGTGTGGACTACCTGAACCTCCTCGCCGTTCGGACGCTGGTTGGGATAAACTCATCCTGCAATGAATGCGGTGCTGCTACAACAAATGGCCGTGGCTGCGGCTGTCGCCGGAACGGTCACAGCACTGGTTACACCCCCTGTCCGCCGGATGGCAATCGCTGCCGGTGTGGTGCGTGAGGCACGCAAGCGGGATGTCCATACAAAACCAACTCCACTCTGGGGTGGCGTGGCCATCATTGTTGGATTCCTTTCCGCATTCGCGCTGGTTCGCCTGCTTTGGGTCCCGGCATTCGAGCATGGCTTCAGTCCCAATCACGGACATCCAATCCTTGGCATTCTGATTGGTGCGCTGCTTGTCGCAGCCGTCGGACTGTTCGATGACAAGGGCGACCTCAAGCCTTGGCAGCAGATGCTGTCTCTCCTGACGGGAGGCCTGATTGCTGCGATCTTTGGCGCGCGCATTACGGGCATCACCAACCCAATTGATGGCGGCTGGATTCAGCTGCCACTGCCGGTTTCGATTATCGGCACGATGGCGTGGATTTTTCTTGCAGCGAAGACATTTGACTTTCTGGATGGTCTGGATGGCCTCGCGGCTGGGATTTGTGCGATCTGCGCAACCACCATGGGCCTCATGGCCGTCAGTATGCGCGCCAGTGACCCAGTTGTCGGGTTGCTCGCAGCAGCTGTTGCGGGAAGCTGTATCGGATTCCTAAGACATAACTACAACCCGGCAAGCATCTTCATGGGCACGGTCGGCGCACAGTTCCTCGGGTTCCTACTGGCATCACTCGCTGTGGTCGGGGCATTCAAAGTTCCGGCGACGATTTCCGTGATTGTGCCGATTCTTGTGCTTGGCGTGCCAATCCTCGATGCCTTTTATGTAGTTATAAAGCGCGTCGTTACGAAGGCTCCTCTTCGTGAGGCTGACCAAAGCCATATCCATCACCGCTTACGCAAGCAGGGTCTTTCGGTACGTCAGGCCGTCTGGACGATTTATGGCCTGACCGCATGCACCTGTGCGATTGCCCTCCTCCTGGCATGGCGCTGGGGCCGATGAAGCGTAAGGTTCTCCCAGACACACTTACCGGGGAACGCCTGATTCTGCGTCCAATCGCGCCTGCGGATATTACGGCAGTGCTTGCGTACTCATCCGACCCCGATGTCACAACGTACCTTCCCTGGCATCCGACCGTGGATGCGATGGTTGTACGGATGTTCCTTCAGCAACAGCAGGACCGCCGGCGCAAAGGGACATCCTTTGGATATGCGGTTACCGAGCGCGCAACCGGTGACATGGTTGGTGCAATCGACCTAATGGGCCTGCAGTCTGGCCATCCCGGAAACTGTGAGCTGGGATATGTTTTTCGACGTTCATCCTGGGGCCGTGGGTATGCAACGGAGGCAGGTGGCTTGCTCCTCGATGCTGCATTTCAGAACACAGGAATATTAGTAGTGGATGCGTATGCGGATGCCGACAATGTGGGAAGTCAGCGTGTGATGGAAAAACTTGGGATGCAACGCATTAATTCGGAGCTTCGCATCGTCAAGGGACGTGAGCGTATTTACTTCCACTACGCCATCGCGCGGACACAGTATGCTGCTTGTCCGGTTTTAGGAGTCGCATTATGAAGCGTGTTTCGGTTGCCTGTGTGTTTGGGACCCGCCCGGATGCTGTGAAAATGGCCCCGGTCATCAAGGAACTCGAGCGGCATCCGGACCAGATTCGCGTCATCCGAATCTCCACCGGTCAACACAAAGAGATGCTCGAGCAAGTGCTCCGTGTGTTTGATGTGACTCCTGACTACGATTTGCAGCTGATGACGGATCGCCAGACCCTCACCGACCTAACCACGCGGGCCCTCGGAGCACTGGTACCCGTGCTGGAAACCGAACAGCCTGATCTCGTGATTGCGCAAGGCGATACGACGACGACGTTTGTGGCAAGCCTCGCCGCGTTTTATGCAAAAGCAAAGTTTCTCCATGTAGAGGCTGGCCTGCGGACCGACAATAAGTGGAATCCGTTCCCGGAAGAAATGAACCGCCGCTTGACGGGTCGCCTCACCGATTTCCACTGTGCGCCAACAGAGCTCAGCGCCGCCAACCTCCGTGCCGAAGGCGTTGCAGATAACACTATCCGTGTAACGGGTAACACCGTTGTGGATGCGCTGCATCTCGTGGTCGCGCAGGATTATGCCTTTGAAGATGCAGATATCCAGGCATTTGTAGACACTCCGGGCCGTGTGGTTTTGGTGACTGCTCATCGCCGTGAAAACTGGGGAGAGCCGATGCAGCACATCTGCGAGGCGATTCTTGAGATGGTCACTACCCACGAAGATGTCCGCGTCATCTTCCCGATGCACAAAAACCCGGTGGTTCGCGAGACGGTTATCCCCATACTCGGTGGACACCCGCGCATTTTGCTGACCGAGCCACAGGAGTACTTCCCGTTCATCCACCTAATGCGCCGTTCGACATTCGTACTGACAGACAGCGGCGGAGCACAGGAGGAGGCACCTGGCCTTGGTAAGCCGGTTGTGATTCTCAGGGAAACCACTGAGCGGCCCGAAGGGGTACATGCTGGTAACGCGGTGCTTGTTGGAACCGATAAGGCAAAGATTGCAGCGGCAGTGAATGCACTGCTCTCCGATAGCGCCGTTTATGAGCGAATGAGCCAGGCGGTCAGTCCGTATGGCCAGGGCGATTCAGCGGTGCAAATCCGCAGCTGGATACTAGAGGCATTTGATACCAACGATGGAAAAT
>JBEDDQ010000226.1:0-4869 GCA_041176185.1 Armatimonadota bacterium
CCCCGGAACGCCACGTCATTGCGGTCCACGACCTGGTCAAGGAATACCGTGGCCGCCGCGTCGTGAATGGCGTCAGCCTGCGCTTTGAGCAAGGCGAAATTGTCGGCCTCCTTGGACCGAACGGCGCCGGTAAGTCCACTACGTTTTATATGACGGTGGGACTGGTGAAGCCTCTGTCCGGCAAGGTGATGCTGGATGCCGAAGATATCACTCCGCTCCCGATGTACAAGCGGGCCCGCCGCGGTATCGGTTACCTTGCCCAGGAGCCAAGCATTTTCCGCAAGCTCAGCGTCATAGAGAATATTCTGCTTGTGCTTGAGGCGGTCGGGTGTCCGAAAGGCGAGCGCAAGGACAGGGCGATGCAGCTACTTGCCGAGCTCGGGATGGACAAAAAGGCCGAGCTCCGAGCATTCAGCCTCTCGGGCGGCGAACAGCGGCGTGTCGAAATCGCACGCGCACTAGCCGCCGATCCGAAGTTTCTCCTCCTCGATGAGCCATTTGCCGGCATCGATCCGCTGGCGATTGCGGATATTCAGGTCGTTGTCCGCCAGCTGCGCGAGCGCGGCCTCGGTATCCTCATCACCGACCACAATGCGGCCGCAACGCTGGATCTCACCGATCGATCGTATGTAATCGTCGAAGGCAAAGTGATTCGCGAGGGCACGGCGGAAGAAATCGCAAACGACGAGATGGTGCGCAAGTACTACCTCGGTGACAATTTCCGGCTCGCGCAATGACACGCATCAACCGCCTGATTATTGGTGAGGTCATGGGGCCGTTTCTTGGCGGCGTCGGGATGTTTACGACGCTGTTCTTCGCCGCGGATGGCCTCCAGCGCATCGCCGATTATCTGCAACGCGGCGAGTCTGCTGCAGTTATCCTCCAGGTCGTTCTGTACACGCTTCCGACGCTGCTGCCGTACACCATCCCGATGGCGATGCTCCTCGGAGCACTCCTCGCATTTGGTCGCCTCTCGGGTGACTCGGAAGTCGTTGCGCTCCTCGCGGCAGGCGTCAGCTTCCCAAGGATTGTCTTGCCAGCGGTTCTGCTTTCGGCCGCCATCGCGCTCCCGATTGTGTGGCTCAATCAGAAAATCGTGCCTGAACTTGCCTATGCGCGGCAGGCGGTGATTGACAATGCCAAAGCACGCGGCGGCGGGTCAACCGCTGGGCGGAATGCATTCGATGTTGCTGTTACGAATCCAAGTAGCGGCCGGATGACAGTGCACGCCGAGGGCGGCGTCTCCTTTGATGACAAGGGCCGCGGGGTTTTGAATGGGGTCACGATTACGCTTTGGGATGACACCAAGCCTGTCGTGACGGTTGCTGCCCAGACGGCGACGTGGAAGCTTGGCACGCGAAACTGGCTTCTTGATGGCGGCGTTACGAGCTTTGACCATAACTCCCTGGTCGGGATGCGGACCGCGGACACACGGCTGCAGGAAGTCACGCTAGGAACACCCGAGGATCTACGTGCGCTTAGCCGTCCTGTGATTGAGCAGGTCACGGACCAGCTGCGCAAGCGCGCGCAGGTTCGGCGCAAGCTGGGTCAGGAAATGGATGCGCGCGAGGCGGAAGTCGAAATCGCCCGCCGGACAGCATTTCCACTTGCGACCATCGTCTTCGTTCTGTTGGGCGCACCGCTTGGTTTGCAACCACGCAGGGCTGGGAAGAGCCTCGGCTTTGGGCTCAGTGTTTTGCTCACATTTGGGTACTGGTCGCTGCTCCAGCTCGGGATGTCTATTGGAAAAGGCGGCGCCCTCCCTCCAGATTTGGCCGTTCAGTTACCGAATATCATCGGTGTGATCACCGGCATCATTCTGATTAAGCGGGTTGCCAGCTAGTGCTGGGTAGAATGGACATGGGCTGCCCATGCTAAATACCACCCTGCTGTTTTTCCTCCTGCTCCTGCCTATCTCAGGGTTTATCGCCTGGGCGGGTGACCGGATTGGGCACAGACTTGGCAAGCGCCGCGCATCGTTGTTCGGTCTGCGTCCCCGCCATACTGCCATTTTCATCACGATTACGTTTGGTATCGGGATTACGCTGGCATCCTTTGGCACGATGCTCCTGATTAGTCGCAGCTTTCGTCAGGTGGTTGCGCGTGGCGGAGCGCTTGCCCGTGACAATGTTGAGCTCCAGCGGACGCTGAATCTGTCGAAGAAGCGCCTCGAGGATGTCCGCCGTGAGCAGGCGATTCTTGATAAAAAGTTGGTCGCGGCGCAAAAGGCTGCTGAGAGCGCCTTGGCGAATCAGCACACCGCGGAGCGTGCTGTGGCGGCGGCGCAGCTGCAATTTCGCATCGCAGATGAAAAGTTAAAGGTCGAGACCGCCAATCTTGCGACGACCCGTGGGAATCTGCGCGTTGCGATTGCCAAGGTTGAGAAGGCGAAGCGGGATGTCCGTGATGCGCTCATGAAGCGGACACTTGCGATGAAGGCATCCGTGGAGGCCGGGCGTAAAGCCCAGGCGGCGCGGAAAGAGGCTGGCGAGGCGAAGGGCCGGGTTGCGACGGCGGAGCGTGTGTTCGAAGCGGTGATGCAGCAGCAGCGCACGCGGCTTGCCGAACAACGCGAGCAGCTGAAGGACCTCGAAGATGCGGTATCGAAGCAGGTCGCAGCTCTTGCACAGCAAAAGGCAACGATTCGCTCGCAGCAGGACACCATTGATATGCAGTCAAGCCGGCTTGACCGTCAAAAGGAGCAGGCGACGGAGCAGGCTGCTGAGCTTGAGCGTCTGACACGGGATGTCGCTGAGTTATCGAGCCGCCGTGCGGAGGTCCAGCAGGCCCTCGATGCGCTCTCTATCGAAGCGGTGACGATGCGTTCCGGGAAGATCACATATCGTAACGGTGAGGAAGTGGCGCGGATGCAGGTGCCGGCGACGCGAAGCGTCGGGCGCATCCAGAACACGCTTGAGACCTTACTGGCGGTTGCAGCCAAGAATGCGGAAGTGCGTGGTGCCAAGGCATCCAAGAGCAGTGCGCGCGCAGTCCGCATCCCCGAGCGGAATGTCCGCCTCCCGACTGGGCAGCTGCAGACGATTAGCGAGTTTGAAGCTCTGGCTGCGGCAGCGGAAAACATCGCGGCTGCCGGTGAGCCGGTGGTGATTGTGTTGTTTGCGACATCCAATGCTGTCTCTGGCGAGACGGTTTCTGTGGATATCCGAACATTCCGAAACCCATTGCTCTTTGCTGCGGGAACGGTGCTGGGCGAGCTCTCTGTTTCAGGAAATGTCAGCCGTGAGAAGGTGGCAGACAAGCTTTACCTACTTCTCCGTGGCGATATTCGAAGGAAGCTGCTCAAGGCTGGGATTATTCCGCCAAGTCTGGGCACGGGCGTGGATGGCGAGCCAATTGGCGAGACACGCATCGATGATGTTTTGAAAGTCCTCGACCTCGCGCGGTCGGTCAGCCGGTCGAAGATTGTGATCCGTACGGAGAAGGATATCCATGCGGGGGATGCGGTGATGTTGACATTTACCGCAGTGGGCATCGATGGCAACCCGCTGGGAGTGCGCCCGGATGACGGTGAGCCTCCGGTGTCTCCGGAGCCGTAGGACGTGGTTGTGCTTGCGATTGACCCTGGTCGCTCAAAGTGTGGCGTGGCGGTTTGTACACCGCGGGATGACAGCGACCGGCCGCGGATTCTGCACCGCGAGGTGGTTCCAACGGACAAGCTGGTGATGCATGTAATGGCCCTTGTGGAAACGCATCAACCGGATGTGGTTCTGATGGGGGATGGTACGCAGAGTGCGACGCTGCGCAAGGCGGTTCTCAAAGCGTTGCCAGATGGGATTCCGTTTGAGGAGGTTCCCGAGGCGTTTACCAGTCAGCGCGTGCGTGCGCGATTACAGAAAGAGTGGCTGCCGAAGGGGCTTGTGCGATTATTGCCATCCGGGCTGCGCCCAGCACCAAAAGCTTACGATGACTATGTCGCTGCGCTGCTTGCGGAGGACTGGTTGCTGGCGCAGAAGAACAAAGCTGCTGTTGTTGTCGAATAAGTAAACCCTCCCAGTGATTTGTTGGGGAGGTTTTTTCTTTTTTTAGAGAGTGTAATCGACAGTGTGATTCATCTCTGAAATCGAGTTTAAATGTCGCTGCGCTGCTTGCGGAAGATTGGTTGCTTGCGCAGAGGCATGTTTCTGAGGCTGACAGAACAGTTTGAACGATGCGCATCATATTGATGTCCGCTAAGAGCCCCTCGACTTTTTGGTTGAAGTGTAGAGTGTCTAAGTTACTTCTTTAAAGAAAAATAACCCTCTCTGAGATTTGTTAGAGAGGGTTTTTCTTTTATAGTTCAGAGCTATGCGACAAACTCTTCGACGGAAAAATAAATCTACCCGCGCATGTCCATTCCGCCATCAACGGTCAATGTCATATCCGTAACGAACTGGGCCAGCGGACTTAGCAAATAAACTGCAATCTTTTCCCACATCAAAATGAAAAAATAACTACTTCCTTCTGATACGGGATCAGCTCACGGAAGCATGAAACTACCCGCGCATGTCCATTCCGCCATCAACGGTCAAGGTCATACCCGTAACGAACTGGGCCAGCGGACTTAGCAAATAAACGGTCGCACCCGCGATGTCATCTGGGAGGCCAATCCGTCCAAGCACAAAGTTCTTAGCAACATCTTCACGGCCGAGGGCATCCAGGCTTGGCGCAGCCATATCGGTCTCGGTCCAGGCGGGAGCAACACAGTTGCAGCGGATTTTGTCCGCACCAAGCTCAAGCGCCATCGAACGCATGAACATAATCTGTGCGGCCTTGCTGGTCGCGTACGCGGAATAAACTGCGGAGCCACGCTGTCCGGCAGTGGATGTGTAAATGACGATGCTGCCTTTTCCACTTTCGCGCATATACGGG
>JBEDDQ010000227.1:0-3982 GCA_041176185.1 Armatimonadota bacterium
ATCATCACCGGGCCAAGCCACGTTTGCGCTTCTTTTTGGTTGCGCGCGATGGTTGAAATCGTCAGCAGAATACCCGCCCCCATGGCGGAGAGTGGTACGAGGACGAGTGCCATCGATGCGATTTGGAAGCCAGTAAACGCCGCCCCGCCCTCGGTCATCCAGGAAAATGCGCTGAGCTTCACATAAAACGGCCAGAGCATCCCGGCGAGCGACAGGATTCCAGAGACCAGCGCCGCGGCTGCAACAGCGGCAAACTTTCCGCGCGCCAGCTCTTCGCGGCTGATTGGGGTCACGAGCAGGCTCTCAAGCGTGCCCCGCTCCTTCTCACCCGCTACCGAGTCATTTGCCACGAACAATCCGCCGACAACGGCATACAGCACCAGCATGTATGGAAGCATCATCGACATCATTAAGACGCCGCGGCCACCGTTGCCCTTTACGGGGACTTCGCCGACATCGATGGGCTTTGCCAGCTGCTGAGAAAACCCGGCCTCCATGAGGCGCTCGGCCCCGATATTCTCTGAGCGCTTCTTGAGAAAGTCACTGACCTTCATCCCAGAGACGCGCGAGTCCTCGTTGGAGACATCAAAGCGCACCTGCACGGGAATTGTCTGATCGTTTTGCTCGCGCTCTTCGGCATCGGATGGGAGGACGATCGCGGCATCAAACTTACGTGCACGGATGCCACTTTCAACCGCGGACTCATCGGATGGCACGAAGCGCATCGCATCCTTTTCGGTTGGCTCAAGCGACTCCGCGAGCTTTGGTGCCTTCTCGAAGCCGACAGTGGCGACAACTGCCGTGCGTGCCTGGGACTCCTTGGCTTCACGCTTTGCCATCGTTCCGATGCCGGCGAGGATGAGCGGCGTAATGATGAGTGGCGAGACAAATATCTGAAAACGCATGCGCTTATCGCGCATCACTTCGGTGAATTCTTTCGCGAAGACGACTTTCCAGCTCATGCAGCACCTCCTATGGAGCGTACGTATAGGATGAGATGTGACATCACTTTGCGCTGCCTTTCGGGTGCGGGATGTTCATCGGGGAGTCGTGATCTTCACCAATACAGCGTAGAAAGAGCTGCTCGAGGGTGGTTGCGCCGGTGCGTTCCCGCAGCTCAGGGATGGTTCCCGTTGCGGTGACAACGCCGCGGTGGATGACGGTTAGGCGGTCGCAGAGGGCTTCGACTTCGGCCATGATGTGGCTCGAAAACAAAATCGTTCGTCCCTCTGCACGACACTCGCGAAGAAAGTTCATGACGGTGCGGGCGGCAAGGACATCGAGGCCGCTCGTCGGCTCATCAAAGTACAAAACGTGGGGATCATGCAGCATCGCGCGGGCAATCGCCACACGCTGCTTCTCGCCGGTGGAGAGCTTGTCACAAGTCCGGGATGCGTATCTGCCAATGTCCAGCTTATCGACAAGATTATCGATTCGGCGCTTGATCAAGTCATCAGGCATTGCGTGAAGACGACCAAAGTACATCAGATTTTGGATAGGAGTGAGCCTGTCGTATAACCCGGCGGCCCCGGTGAGGAAACCAATTTTCCGGCGGACGCCGAGCGGGTCTTCGCGGATGTCGCTGCCATCGATGATGGCGGTTCCACTGGTTGGCTGCAAAATCGTCGCAAGCATCCGCAGAACGGATGTCTTTCCAGCGCCGTTTGGTCCGAGCAGTCCAAAGATTTCTCCCTGGTGCGCCGTGAAGGACACGCCATCTACAGCGCGTGTGACCTGCTTTTTAGGCCCGGCGTACTCCTTGACCAGTGCATCAACGACAATCATTCCATATTCCCTGACACGTATCGTATCGCCCCTAGGCTTACAAAATATCGTACAAAGTACAGCAAATCATACAATGTATACTAGGGTTATGCAGAGCGAACGCAACATGGGAACCACAAAAACCCGCAAAGCACGCCTCAGCCACGACTTGATTGTGCAGACGGCATTGGCACTCATCGATGAAAATGGCATCGACCAGCTCAACATGCGCGCGTTAGCCGCCCGCCTCTCCGTCCAGCCCATGGCTCTCTACCACTATTACCCATCGAAAGATTCCCTCCTCGATGCGGTTGCAGGGCTAATAGATGACACGCGTCCGGTCCAGCGCACTGGCAGCTGGCGCAGTGATCTCTTGCAGTTTGCATATGGTCAGCTCCTTGTTGCGACAGAGCACCCTAAAGCTGCGCCACTTATTTTCACAAGACCAGCCTCAAACGAGCAGTCATTTATCGTCCGTGAGTGGATGATTGCAACCCTTGTGAACGAAGGTCTCCCATTAGATGAAGCCAGTGTTTGGATTATGGCGTTTATCGATTTCGTGAATGGCGTCGGGCACCGAACGGCGCTCAGGGTAATCACGCCGCTGGACCCAAACATCATCCCGGCCGAGCAGACCCCACTCTTAATGCAAATGCTCGCAAACCCACCCAAGAGAATTTTGTCAGTTGACAAGGGCTTGGATGCTATTTTGGATGCGATTCAACGCGATATCGATGCTCGCAAGGACTAGAGGCTAACGTTTACCCGTATCCAGCTCACCCAGGAGAACCGTTCCGCGTTCCCCGATACTGAGTAAGTAATCTACCGCTCCGGCATTGGAAAGGGTTAGACGGCCCATTCGCAATGCCAGCCACCACGGGCTCCCACTGATGTAGCGTCCACCCGAAACCAAAAGTGTCACCCGTTTTGGATACGCACGAGGTAGCTCAGGGTTGTGTAAGTCCGGACGCTTTCCCCGCCGAGGGTGCATCCGCATCACCAATTCCGCCACCAAAAACCCGATGGCAAGAACCGGCACGATCGAGATTGCTGCAACCCAAATCTGCCAGTTCATGCCTCTAAATACCGCGCCTACTCGACAATTTGCACCTTTGTGCCGGCAGAGCGACCAAAGGTCTCCGGTGCATACATTTCTTCCGCCTTCGCTGGAGGCACGACAAATGTACCAGGCGTCGTCGCCCTTGTGGTGTACGTAAACGTGTGAACGCCTTCCCAGAGCAGACTTGTGAATGCCTCCCCACGGTCATCCCGCAGGTTGGTATGCTCCCAACCACTCCACCACCCTCGCCACCAACCGCCAGGCGGGTAGATGATATTGGATGTCTGTGCAAACTCGGGCTCAAGACCCGCTGGCAGTGGGTCGCTGACCGCAACGTGGTAACGACGTGTAGTCGCGACTACCGTCACGGTTACCCGCACCCTCGCACCAGCCTTGATTTTCCAGCTGCCATCGGATGCCTTTGTGACATCCTTTGGATCATCGATTCCCGTGTAGGCGCGCTCGACTCGGAAGCCCTGGTCACTCGCAGGGAGCTGGAGGTTTTCCGGTACAACACGGAGCCCAAGACGGTAATACATCCGGCCCGCACCCATCGGTCCATCTGGTCCGGAATGCCCAAGAACCAGAGGCTTGGTTTCGCCCGGTTTACCGATGATTTTGGCGATGTCCTGCATCGGAACCGTTATCAGCTGACGCTGCGAGCTCCGCCCCTTGAACACAGAACTACCGGCATAGGTCTCTCCCAGCCAAACACTGGCAACAAAGTCAGGAGTGACATTTTCAAATGTCCGGAAGTACCTGTCACAAGCTAGCAAACTCCACACGTTCTCCTGTGTATTGCCCCAAATGCCATTGCGACGACCATCCAGCAAGCCACGTACCAGCTTTGGAATCAGGTCGTTTGTCGGCTGTACGGCCATGATGGCATCAAGGACGATGGCATCCGCCCGGCGGTCACTTGCAAGCACAAACCAGTCGTTGTCGCCGTAGCTGAACGCAAAGTGTGCAGCACCCGCCGTCTGGGTGACCGAGCGGTCAAACCAGATGAGAGCGGCTGTTCGAGCCTTTGTCGTATCCGCTCCCTTGCCACCTGCCGATGCGCTTACCAACCACCCAACCGCCTCTGGACCGAGCTCAGCAAGTGGCGCCGCAGTCAACAAACGGGTTGCATCTTCAGTGACATCCACACCCGAAAGC
>JBEDDQ010000228.1:0-3907 GCA_041176185.1 Armatimonadota bacterium
GACCTCTCAACAGACGCGGGTCTGCAGGTTACAGTAACCAGTGGCCGTCTTGAAAGAGTTCTGGATGCCGGCTCGATGCCGCTGAACCGCCGGTTGACCAAGGATGAAGAAGCGACGCTTAGGACATTGCTTCCAGTAAAGTCATCCGTGCCCGCACTGTGGTCGCTACGCCCGATTTCTAATCCGCAGGTTCCCAAAATCGCAGGCGCAAAGCATCCCGTCGATGCATTTATCGTAAGCGGGTTAAAGGCCAAGGGGATAACCGCGAATCCTCCCGCAACAAAAGTAGCATGGTTACGACGCGTGACCGTTGACCTGACGGGGCTTCCACCAACGGCTGTCGAGACGGCTGTATACGTGGCTGACAAGAGCATAACCGCACGCCAGAAAGTCATCGATCGATTACTAGCATCCCCTGCCTATGGAGAGCGGATGGCACGTCTTTGGCTGGATGTCGCACGTTTTGGTGAAAGTAACGGCTATGAACAGAACCACATCCGACCCAATGCATGGCCATATCGCGACTATGTCATCAAGGCGTTCAATAACGACAAGCCGTACTCAGAATTTATTCAGGAGCAGCTTGCCGGGGATGTTCTCGGCAAGGGCAACCCGGACATCCTTCCGGCGACAGGCTTTCTGGTCGCGGGCATCCATGACACCGTCCCAAGCCAGGTAGAAGAGGCAACCCGACAGCAACGTGCAAATGATCTGGAAGATATCGTAGCAACGGTTGGCGCATCCGTGATGGGATTAACCATCGGTTGCGCACGTTGCCACGATCACAAATTCGACCCGATCTCGCAACGGGATTTCTATGCCCTTGAAGCACTTTTTTCTGGCGTCTATCACGGTGAAACAGATCTACCGCGGGCATCGATGAAGAAATCGGAGTCATCCGTTGATTGGATGCACAAGGCGGTAAATGCGCATAATCAGGTTCAAATGCTGCGCTTTGTCGGAAGGGTAAAGTCGCAGGGAGGCACCGGGCGTCCAGCACTAAATAGCCAATGGAATGAGGAAACATTCACAGACCGAGAGGTCAAGGCAGTTCGTTTTGAGGTGATGGCGACCAATGATGGCCACGAGCCATGTATCGATGAATTGCAAGTGTTTAATGGCGATCGGAATGTCTCACTCGCAGCCGATGGTGTCATCGCAGTCCCGGATTCCACCCTGGCTGGGTTTGCAGAGCATAAATCGTGGCACATCAACGATGGTCGCTTTGGGAATCCCAACAGCTGGATCTCAGCAGCCAAGGGACGAGGCACGGTAACGCTGACATTTCCAAAGCAGGTGAAGGTAAATAGGGTTGCCTGGAGCCGGGATGCCGGACTCGTACCGCGGTTTGATGACCGTGTCCCGACGGCCTACAGCATTTCTATTTCGACCGATGGCAAGGCCTGGGAGACGGTTGCAACCCATGCGGGTCGGATACCGGGAGTGACATATGTTCATCCCGATGAGATTCGTAAGAGCCTTGATACGGCCACTCGAAATGCCTTAGATGGTGCAGAGGCTGCTTGGAAGACATTGCTTGCCAAAGATCCGGTTCAGTCAAGCCCGTCTGCTGCGTATACCGGTCGCTTTACAGAACCCGAACCTACGTATCTGTTAGCCCGCGGGGATGTGATGCAACGAAAAGATGTCGTCACTCCGGCTGCACCCAAAACCATGGAATTCGCCGCTGGCGCGTGCGGGCTCGAGCAGGCATCTGAAGCCGAACGACGCCTCGCATTTGCTAAATGGCTAACCAATGGCAAGCATCCAACCGTTGCGCGCGTCATCGTTAATCGCATCTGGCAGCAACACTTTGGCCGTGGTCTCGTTGCAGGTCCAAGTGACTTTGGGAATATGGGGGGTGAACCCAGCCATCCAGCACTGCTTGACCACCTTGCGACGTGGTTTATGAACAATGGCTGGTCTGTCAAGAAGCTGCACCGCTACATTCTCACCAGCGATACGTATGCGAGATCCAGCTTTGCAAGCCCGGCAGCGATGCGAAAGGATGCTGGAAATGTCTTTCTCTGGCGGATGCCGGTTCGCCGGATGGAGGCTGAAATGGTCCGCGATGCCATTTTGTCGACGTGTGGAAACCTCGATAGGACGATGTATGGTCCTGGGTATCGCCTCTATGGCTACGATGTCGTAAATGTTGCCCGCTTTACGGACATCGAGCTTCCAGGGAAAGAAACCTGGCGAAGGGGCATTTACAGCATCGCAGCGCGCGGTGTCCGGGATGGCTTTCTTGGCGCTTTTGACTGCCCTGAGTCATCGGTTAGGACACCAAAACGCGATGCAACGACGACCGCACTACAGGCACTTGCGCTCTGGAACGGAAAGTTCGTCAATGAGCAGGCCAGTCTGGTTGGAACCAAGGCAAATAGCCCAGTGGATATCTTCAAGCGTCTGATGGGGCGGGGGCCGGATACTTTCGAAGCCACGGTCATTCGAGATGTTCATAAGGCTGGAGGCAATGAAGCCGTCGCACGGGTTCTGCTCAACAGCAGTGCGTTTATCTCGTATTAGGAAGAGAATATGTCAAATCCATTTGGTTCGATGATTCACGGGACGCCTGCAATGGCCCTTGCTTCGTTGTTCATGCGGGATGCTGGAGGTAAGGGACAAAAGCCAGCGCGCGTGAAACGTGTCCTGCAGATTGTTTGCCCCGGTGCCGCATCCCATATTGACCTCTGGGACTATAAGCCAGAGCTGTTCAAACGTAATGGTGAGGAGATGCCTGGGCTTACTGGTGTAAAGTCATTCCAAGGCGGAAATGGCAAAATCATGCGTCCCCCGTGGGAATTTCGTCCCGCAGGCCGCAGTGGCAAGATGCTGTCATCGATGCTGCCAAACCTCTCCCGCCACGCGGATGGCATGGCGTTTATCCATAGCATGACGGCGAGGTCATCCACGCATGGCCCGGGTTTACTCCAGATCAATACCGGCTTCGTTCTGGATGGCTTTCCGAGCATGGGTGCCTGGCTCTCGATGGCGATGGGCAATCTGACCGACAACCTACCAACCTATGTCTCGATTCCGGATGTCCGCGGTCTTCCGCCCAATGGTCCTGCCAACTGGGGCTCTGGCTTTTTACCCGCAGCCTTCCAAGGCACAGCGTTCAATGCCGAAAAGCCATTGGCAAATATGGGGTCTGGGACGGCTAGCGTATCCGATGCACGCCTTCGCCGAGAACTTGAACGCTTGGATAAGCACTTCAATGCATCTCTTGGTGGCGACTCTGATGTTGCGGCACGTATGAAGTCGTATGCACTCGCGGCGAAAATGCAGCTTGCTGCTCCCGAAGCAACGGACTTGCGTAAGGAAACTCCAGCAACGCATGCCCTCTACGGGACAACATCGTCGAATCCACTGGAAGCGGCGTATGCTCGCAACGCCTTGCTGTCCCGCAGGCTACTCGAGCGTGGGGTTCGCTTTGTACAGCTCTACTGCGGTGCCTGTGCAAGCGGTGTTGACGGACTTCTAAACTGGGATGCCCATAAAACGTTGAAGGCTGACTATGAGCGTCATGTGCCCATTTTGGACCGTCCTACGGCCGGGCTTCTTACAGATATGAAGAGCCGTGGTCTCCTTGACGACACACTTATTCTCTGGACGACTGAATTTGGCCGGATGCCTACGCATCAGATAGGGGCTGCTGGGCGTGATCATAACCCAGATGCCTTTACTGTCTGGATGATGGGAGCGGGTGTCAAGGGGGGGACATCGTATGGCGCCACGGATGAGCTTGGACACAAGTCTGTTTCCGATGTTGCCACTATTTACGATTTCCATGCGACTGTTTTGGCGCTCTGTGGGATCGATCACACCAAGCTTACCTACTACCATAATGGCGCGCAGCGCCGCCTAACCGATGTTCACGGGCATGTCATTCGCCAAGTTATGC